>CAMTPD010000148.1 GCA_947074265.1 uncultured Porphyromonadaceae bacterium | reverse complement strand
TGTCTACGCAACCTCTTACCTTGCAACAATGTGTGCGCTTAGGGATGGAAAAGAATTACAACATCCAAATTCAGCAGAGCAATCAACACATTCTGGATAACAATGCGACTATTGGTAATGCCGGATACCTGCCGCGCCTAGATGCATCGGGCGGATATTCGGGATCACTGACCAACACTACAACCAAAAGTGAAGACGATAGCAAGGAGGTAAACAAAGGGGTGAATAATACGCAGGCTAATGCCGGGGTAAATATGAACTGGACCGTCTTTGATGGTTTTGCTATTCAGACAAATTATGAGAAGTTGAAAGAGCTCAAAGCAATGGGGGCGTTGAATACGCGTATTACCATCGAAAATGTGGTTGCTAATATTGCTGCAGAATATTTCCAACTAATCCGTCAAAAGATACGTTTGGGTAACTTGAGATCTACGGTGTCTTTGTCGAAAGAACGACTTCGTATTGCCGAAGCTCGTTATCAATTAGGGGTGGCTTCGCGACTTGATGTACAACAGGCTCGTGTCGATTTCAATGCGGACAGTTCTCGCCTGATGACACAAATGGAAACCGTATATACTTCTCAAATCTCTTTGAATCAACTAATGGCTTATGAACCGGTTTATGCTCCTACACGCACAGCCGACTCTACCATCGTTCTGACTCCTATACCCGATCATGATTTACTATGGAGCAAGACTTTATCTACAAATACGCAGCTTTTGGCAGCAGAGAAAGAGGTCGGCTTATCCGAAATGGATTTGAAAATTGCCAAATCTAGAAACTATCCGTATGTGAAATTAAATGCCGGCTATGGGTATACGGCCAACTGGTACGATGATAGTTCGATCAAAATAAGAGAAAATATGAGTCTCAACTATGGAGCTACTGCAGGTTTTACCATTTTCGACGGATTCAACCGCAAACGCGAACAACGCAATGCGAAGACTCAAATAAAGATACGGGAACTGCAAAAAGGGAATCTCGAGTTGGGACTTAAAGCTGATATGTCGAATATCTGGATGGCTTATCAAAACAACCTTCAACTCCTGAAGCTTGAAAAAGAGAATGTCGTAATTGCTCGAGATAATTATGAGATTGCGATGGACCGTTACAAACTGGGAGAGATTGCGGGAATCGAACTTCGAGAGGCTCAGTTGAGTCTGCTTGATGCCGAAGAACGTGAATCATCGGCAGAGTTTGCAACAAAGATATGCGAAATATCATTGATGCAACTGAGCGGAGATTTGCTCAATTACATCTTTTCCGTATCGATTTGATAGGAAATTATACGATCCCAATGGGGAGGGAATGGAGCGGCTATGTGTAGTCGCTCTTTTTTTATGGGATGATCGAGCTCAATGGTCGTAGCATGCAGAAACATTTCATAGATGCCAAGCTGCGTAGTATACAATTTGTTATGCTTGTTGTCTCCGTGAACTCTATCATTGATGATGTAGTGTCGCAAGTGTGCTAAATGCTGACGTATTTGATGCCAACGTCCTGTAAATGGACGACATTCAATCACCGAATAGCGACTATGTGGATATTTCCCTGCTGAAATAGGAACTTCGAGCCACTTCAACGGCCTAAAGTCGGTTTGAGCTTCGTAAATATTTCCATTTTCATTCTTTACCGGATGATCTAATGAAATAGATTCACGTAACCAACCTCTAACGAGTGCTGTATAAATCTTTTCGGCTCGATGCGTGACCAATTGTTCATTTAATAATCTTGCTACTTCCGGAGTAAAAGCAAACAGCAAGACACCCGATGTAGGACGATCTATCCGATGTACAGGATAAAGATGGCAACCAATTTGATCTCGTAAAATCTGCAATGCAAAAACGGTATCTTCTTCTGCAATACGAGTACGATGTACCAACATACCACAAGGTTTGTTTATCGCGATAAACCATTCGTCGCGATACAAAACTTCTAACACGATATCCGGAGTTATTTTTTCCATGCAAAAACTAAAGCTTATTGAGGTATATATTCACCAAGCAAAGATACGATTATCTTTGAGATGAATAAGTTATGTATTTCATACAAAATAATTGCAGGTGTAAAAACTCATTATTACCTTTGATATACAAAAGAATTTGGCATGATCGGAAGCTTCTTTTTTGAGGTAAACAGTCTCAGTTTTTATGCTTTGATTCTGTTTTTTCTGAGAATTAAATCTTTTTGATAAGAATGCCATATTGCTTAACACTTCTTATAACGAAAACTCTTGACAAACTAAAAAAACACAGTATCTTTGCACTGTGGTTTTTTCATAATAGTATTAGATTTAAGGTTAACAAAGTTTGTTAAGGGAAGTCGTGAGACTTTCCTTAATTTTTTTTGTACCTACCCCAACTATCCTAAAGAAAATCGTGAATAACGAAGCTCTTTTCACTCGCTATCCACGACTATTAAATCAAGCAATCCCTCTATTTTGTTGTCTTTCTCGTTTAAGAAAATATAGTTTACTCTTTATCCCTTTTAAACTCAGGTCTATTGAAGTAAAAATTTATTTTCGGACAATCCGTATCACATTCTTTTCAATGCATACGAACCTCCGGGCAAGCATTTCACATACCCTTTCATCTCCATCTCGAAGAGTTGTGACGAAAGCTTATAGACTGGAATCTCCAATTTCAAAGCCATTATATTTAAGTGAGACGATTCGCAAAGAGCCAGAAAGTCTACTATGATTTGTTCTTCAGGAGAATATTCAAAACAAATCTCTTGCTGTATAGGCTGCGTTACTTTGGTTGTTACATCCCAACGCATCATCTCAATCAGGTCGGTATGAGAAGTAATCATTGCGGCTTTGTTTTGCTGAATCAGTCGCACACACCCCGCAGAATATTGATCATACACCCGTCCGGGAAAAGAAAATACATCTCGACCATACGAAGCGGCCAACTCGCCCGTAATTAAAGAACCTCCTTTGATAGATGACTCCACAACAATCGTTGCATCGGCAATGCCTGCAACAATGCGATTACGTTTTACGAAGTTCTGTCGGTCTGGATTTGTTCCACTGGGAAAATCGGTGAGTAATCCCCCGTTCGAAAGCATCTCTATTGCTGTTTTTCGGTGCACAGAAGGGTAAATACGGTCCAAACCATGAGCTAGTACACCTATAGTGGGCAATCCAAGCCGTACAGCTGCGCGATGAGCAACAATATCTATTCCGTAAGCAAGACCGCTTACAACAAGTATATCGGGATAATGCTCGGCCAAGCCCATCAACAACATTTCGGTAAGATCTTTACCATACTCGGTACAATTGCGTGTGCCCACAACACTTATAATCTTTGAAGCATTGAGGTTCATATCTCCTTTTGCAAAAAGAAGAATCGGTGCATCGGCACACTCTTTCAAACGAGAAGGATATTCAGGATCGGTAAAAAACAGAGGAGTAATGTGGTTCTTTAAAACAAAGGTCAACTCTTTTTCTGCGTCTTGAAGTACTTGTGGATTTTTCAATTCTGAAGCAAGTCGGTCTGATAATCCGAAGATTCGTTTTAAATTTGCTGCACTTTCAGTAAAGATGGCTTCTTCATCACCAACAGCATCAATCAGATGTCGTGCAGTAATATCACCCACCCCGCGAACGCGGGTAAGGGCAATACGGTATAATAGTTTGTCTTGTTTCATTTTTTAGACATTTTCTCGAGTACTTTTTCGTAATATTCTCCTCGAGTCAGTCTGCCGTTTTCAACAATCACACATTCAACCTTCGCTTTCACGGCAAGCTGCTCATCACTTGCTCTGTAAATATCTTGATGGAACACAATCTTCGGTCCCTCTTTCCCAACATTCAAGCATGAAATAAATTCATCTCCACTCGTTAGGGATGTTCTGAATTGCATATCTACACGCGATACGAAAGCATCAATCCCTTGCTTGTGCATCTCGCCGAAGTTTTCTCCTAGTGATTCCCAAAACTCATGGCGTGTATGCTCTAAATAATGTTGATAGTTGGCATTGTTCACTACTCCTTGCAAGTCGCATTCGTAGTCGCGCACCTTCATCTTCAACTGATAGGCGTACTCTTTTTTCATTGTAATTCTAATTTTAAAGGAAACAAAAACCCCATGGAAGCATGCACTTACATGGGGCACGTGCCTTAGGTTATTGATCTGTAATCTCTATTCGATTGACGGATCGTTGGGCACCAATTTAAATATTTTATCCGAAGGACGGATTTTTTCATTTGTTTTAATGGAGAAAAGATCGCCTTTTACAGCTTGCTGTACCGGGTTGAAATCAACTCGTAGCTCTTCTACAATCTGAGTAATTGCTCCGGTTGTAGGCCCTGTGATCAAAACTTCATCTCCGACATTCAATGTTTGTGTTTCAAGCAAAAACTCTGCAACACCTACATTGGAGAAGTATTTCATACCCTTTCCGATGTATACTTTCTTCTTCGTAGCACCCGAACCATAGTTTGAAGTCCATTCGCCAAGACGCTGACCCAAGTAATATCCATCCCAAAAACCACGGTTGAATACAGTACTTAAACGCTCGTCCCAGTTTGCAACACGCTCTTCCGAGAAAGATCCGTCGCAATAAGCTAGCACGGCCTCTTTGTAACATTCTACAACCGTACGTACATATTCCGGTCCACGAGCACGACCTTCGATTTTGAATACGCGTACTCCCGCATCCATCATCTTGTTCATAAAGTGGATCGTTTTCAAGTCTTTTGGAGACATGATATATTGATTGTCGATCTCAAGCTCGTTGTCGCTATCTTTCTCACGCACTACATAACCGCGACGGCAAATTTGGTTGCACGCACCACGATTGGCCGAAGAATTTTGTTGGTGTAAGCTGATATAACATTTTCCCGATACGGCCATACAAAGAGCACCGTGACAGAACATTTCGATACGAATCAAGTTTCCGCTTGGACCTACAATATTTTGATTGACAATCTCATCGTAAATAGCTTTCACCTGATTTAGATTCAGCTCGCGAGCCAATACCACAACATCTGCAAACGAAGCATAGAACTTCAATGCTTCAACGTTTGTAATATTCAACTGCGTAGAAAGGTGTACTTCTACACCAATCGTGCGCGCATACATCATTGGAGCTACGTCTGCCGCAATAATTGCAGTTACGTCAGCTTCTTTCGCCGCATCAATGATTTGTTTCATCAGGTTGATATCTTCTCCGTAAATAATGGTATTTACAGTAAGATAGCTCTTAAGTCCTTTTTCTTTGCAGATCTCTACAATCTTGTGCATGTCTTCTACGGTAAATGCATTTGCCGAACGTGCACGCATATTTAAGCCTTCGATTCCGAAGTAAACAGAGTCTGCTCCTCCTTGAATAGCAGCCGCTAAAGATTCCCAAGAACCCACCGGCGCCATTATTTCATAATCTTGAATATTTCTATTTCTTTCTTCCACGTTTTCAGATAGTTTTACATGCAAAAATACT
>CAMTPD010000147.1 GCA_947074265.1 uncultured Porphyromonadaceae bacterium | reverse complement strand
GCAGTACGGAGTGATAAAACCACCGCTACCAGACGTAGCGGAAGCACTTGGCTTTAAGGAAAACCGTCCGGACGTGGTTACCGAGCACATTGGCGACGAATACCTGTGGCCGCAAAGCCTTCCGCCGCTTTTGCCCGATGAGAAAGAGATTCCCATTGCCCGCTATACCGAACAAGATAAAGAACTGGAGATCTACCGCGAAACCATTGCCCGCATTTACGGCAAACACCGTCAGTTGATCTCAGGCATTCACTTCAACTATTCGCTTCCCGAGGAGTTGCTCGAGGCGTTGTTGCAAACCGGCGCATTTGGGAATACGATCAAAGAAGTACGCGAACAGGTGTATCTGAAAATGGTGCGCAACTTTATGCGCTATCGCTGGATACTGGTTTGGCTCTATGGCGAGTCGCCGCTGGCCGAAGATAGCTTCGAAGTCGTATCTTTAAAGACCGGAGAAAAGCAACCCATGAAGTGCGGCGTGAGCATCAGCCTTCGTACCGGACCGTTGGGCTATCGCAACAAAGAAGAGTTTGTACTCGATTACTACAGCATCGAGGCATACGAGCGTGAGATTGCTACGATTGTAGAAGAAGGTCGTCTCAACAGTACCAAGGAACTCTACCTGCCGTTGCGCATGAAGTTCTTAGAAAAAGATCACGGCGCACCCTCGTATCTCGAAGTGCGACTGCTCGATCTGGATCCGTTCACCAAGTCGGGCGTATCCTCATATGCCATCTACTTTTCGCACATGCTATTAATATATGCGTTGCTCAAAGAAGAAACCACCCGTTTCGATGCCGAAGAGCAATTCAAGGCAACGTGCAAGCAAGACAATGCTTCGTGCTACGGGCGTTGTTTGAAGCGTCGTTTCCCGTGCGAGGTTTCGGAACATACAACCATTGCCGACGACGCGCGCGAACTCATCAACGATATGGCTTCGGTCCTCGATGCATACGGTGTGTTGAAAAACGACTTGTACCGCAGCGAAATGGAGCACAACATCAAGTTGGCGCAAGAACCCGAATCGCGCGACGGTGTAAAGCTTTTCAAGGCAATCAAGCAAGACGGCTTTATGGCTTTCCACATGAAGAAAGCCGAAGAGCACCGCCAACAAACCGCTCGCGAGGGATACCGTTTCTTCGGCCTCGAAGACATGGAGATGTCTACCCAGTTACTACTCAAAGCAGCCTTGCTCAAAGGCGTTTGTTTCGAAATTGTAGACCGAAAAGAAAACTTCGTGCGCCTGTATAACCACACGAAAGAAGAATATGTAATGCAGGCTACCAAGACGTCGCTCGATAACTACGTTTCGGTATTGATGATGGAGAACAAGGTGGTTACGAAAAAGGTACTCGACAAAGCGGGCATACGTACACCGCGTGGTCGCGAGTATTATTCGGCAGACGATGCTTTGCTCGACTTCGAATACTTCCGAGGCAAAGCAATCGTGATCAAACCGAAGTCTACCAATTTTGGGTTGGGCATCTCCATCCTTAAAGTGAATGAAGACCGGGAAGACTTTGCAACAGGCTTGCAAATTGCTTTCGAACACGACAATACCATCTTGATCGAAGAGTTTGTCGCGGGCCGTGAATTCCGCTTCTTCTTAATAGACAACGAAGTGGTGGGTATCTTGCACCGTGTTCCGGCAAACGTAGTGGGCAACGGCGTGTTTACCATTTCCGAATTGATTGACCGAAAGAATGAAGATCCGTTGCGCGGCAAAGGCTATCGCACGCCGCTCGAGAAAATTCGCAAAGGTCGTGAAGAAGAGCTTTTCCTCAAGCAGCAAGGGTTTACCTTTGATAGCGTGCCGGGGATGCGCGAAGTGGTTTATCTGCGTGAGAACTCCAACATCAGTACCGGTGGCGACAGCATCGACTTTACCGACGAGATTCATCCTTCGTACAAAGCAATTGCAGCTGAGGCGGGCAAAGCAATGCACGTGCGCATTACCGGACTTGATATGATGATTCCCGATATTACGGCACCGGCAGATGAAATAAATTACGCTATCATTGAAATGAACTTCAATCCCGCCATTCACATTCACTGTTATCCCTACAAAGGAATCAACAGACATTTGAATGATAAAATCCTTGCGGCACTAGGCTTTTAAGTCCATTAGAGCAAGGTAACCTCATACATGCGCTAAGCATTTTAGCAGCGGATTTATAAACAACATCAAAGCGTGTTTATAGACAGTTTTAATTTAGAGGAAAGTCTATAAGCCCGTTTCTGATAGAATATTTTCCGTTATAATGGTTGATTTTCAGATCTACCGAGAAAGCCGTTGAGATGCACATAAAAGCCCCGTTTTGCTCCGGATGCTCTTTTTTTCCGACAAAAAAGAATCTGACAGATTGCCGCCAGAAACGCCTATTGTCGTAACACAATCCCTGCAGCCTTACCGACAACTTCAAAATGACGTGTCAAATCGATCACAAGATTTCCCTTCGAGCAACACCCTGCAAAACTCAACTCCGCCACAGTAGCATGGAGCAGGAGAGAGGCGAGTAATCATACAGGCGGAAGCCGCTCACGGCGTTGACGCACAGAGTTCTTGCCAATACCCTTTGCGTTATGCATGAAAACGTTTTTCGTTTTCCCCGAAGAGTGTTTTCACTCTTCGTTATGATTGCGCGCACTCTTCACTATGAATGAAAACACTATTCGTGGTGACTGAAAAAAGTCTCCCCGAATACCTCAAATACGCTTCACCAACACTCAAAATCCCCACCTCGAAAACCTAATTTGCTCTTTCCGAGAAGTAAACGACCTTTTTTCAAGAACCAAACAAGCTTTTTTTGCAAACCAAGTAAGGTATTTACCCCAACCAAGCATGCTTTTTACTCAGATTCCCCATTTTTATAGTAAAGATCCCCCAGCATACCGATATAGCTCCCCGCTCCCCGATACGAAAACCCTGTTTTCCGAACCCGAAAAATCAGCCCATTCCTCCAATCTAGAGCACGAAATACCCATAAATACCAAAAATTATCCTTGTGAAAGCTATTCTGAGTTTTTATTAAATTTAAGCTTAGTGTAAATTCTAATGAAATGTCTTTTGTTCTTGGAGATTTAGTACTTTGTCTTTCAACTTAAAGTAGATATAATAATTTGCTTTTGTTAAAAACGCGAGGTTATGCTAGTTTTGTTAATTAAATATGCGCTTTATTTGAAAATATTTTGCATTATGTTTGGCTAGAAATGTTTTTTTTTTTTTACTTCGTTGCAAATAAAAGAAAAGAACTGTTTAAATTTCAATCTAAGAAAATGAAAAAAGAATTAACCCTATTAATAACCATGCTCTTGTTTACAGCTTGTAAGCAAGATCCAAAAGCAGAGCTGAAAGAGCTTGTTGCGTATTGGCAAGACAGAGAGATTGTTTTTCCCGAAGCAATGCAGTTTGCCCGTTATGCGGAAGAAGTTGTAGACTATCCGTTTCAAGAGGCGCAAAACAAAGTGCTTATCTATATTGATTCGGTAGGTTGTACAAGGTGTAAACTTCAATTGAATCGTTGGAAAGAACTAAAGGCGTATACAGATTCATTGACCAATGAGACTGTTTCATATATCTTTATATTTCAGTCATCAGATTATGAGAAAATTAGATCCATGGTAAAGGCTGATGACTTCGATCACCCCATATATTTAGATCGCAATACCGATTTTGTAAGGATCAATCCCCTTCCTGATAATTCAAGCTTTCATACATTTTTACTCGATAAAGACAATAAAGTGCTAGTGATTGGTAATCCAGTCCTCAATCCTACAGTAAAAGATCTTTATATAAAGGAAATATCGGGAATGCAGACAGAAGATAAGCTTCCTGAAACACAGTTGATATTTGAAACCGTTGAGTATGACCTTGGAACTATTCAATTGGGAGATACCATCGAAAGACAAATCAAACTAAGAAATAGCGGAAGTTCTGTGTTTCGCTTAAAAGATATTATCTCTTCTTGTGATTGTACTGAAGGTTTTGCGGAGTGGACTCTGTTAGAAGTCGGTAAGGAAGATGAAATAACGATGCGCTACAAAGCAGATAAAGAAGGAGACTTCTTGCGAACGCTTACTCTTTATGGCAATATCCCCGAAGAGTCGGTAACGCTACAGTTTACAGGAGTTGTAAAATAACCGGGAAGTAAAATAAAGAAAAGGAGTTTCCGAATCACGACCTTGCAAATCAAATTCAGGAAACCCCTTAAGTCCTTTACGCTCCCACACTAAAAAGAAAGGAGGTTAAAAGTCCGATGTAAAAGTACAAACAAATTATTGGACTGCAAATAGATTTGGATCCATACAAGAGTATCTGCGTGTACTCAACAACCTTATAACAAATAAGATTACAAATCTCATAAAACAAATAATAAAATGAGAGCAAAGAAGTTTATCGCAGCCGCGGCATTTGCGGCAGTAGCATTATTCTCAGGAATCAATGCATTTAATAATTCAAACGAAGTAAAACTATCAGATCTTGCACTAGCTAATGTTGAAGCTTTAGCCAATGATGGAGAAATAGGCCCAGGTGGAGTTGTGATAAAGGATTGTTATGCTCGATTTGATCCAGCGCTAAATGACAATAATGTTTATGTGTCATGTGATCCTAATTATGAAACAGGAGTTTATTATGAATGTGGTTCAGTTTCATATGACCCACCCGCTCAAAGTGCCAGAAAGTTTAAATGTTATGTGCAAAAAAACTAGATTGTCAGAGTGTGCGATAAAATGAGTAACTATAAAGCTATTTGTTGTAATTATCACTTGAAAAATGTAATAGGTAATTATTGCTGATTGTTTTGTTTTAAATGTTAGATTTGCTATATTTTGATTATAGTCGATTGGTAGGTAGCTTATTGTATCGATAGACAGGATAGTTAAAAAAGAACTGAAGAGTATTACATTTATTAAGATTGAAATCTTCTTGAATTAGATTTATTTTCTTATTGTTATTTTGCAGGCAATGTATATTCTTCAGTTCTTAAATATGTCTTCTTTCTTTATAAGAACTTGCAAGTTATAAATGTGTACTATAGTTGGACTAACAAAATAATTGTAGAATGAAAAGAATAATGAGTTATATATTTAATATTTTAATATTATGTATTGGTTTATCTTCTTGTGTTGGTAAAAATAAGATTAATAAGCCTGATATTGAGTTTAGTTTAGTGAAAACTGATAGTTTCTATTTGGAATCGAGCATTAGACCTATTGATTTAATATTTCCACAGAATATAATAGCAATAGACACTTTCCTTATATTAATTCGGCATAAAGAAGAGAAAATGATTTCAATCTTTAGTTTAAACACGAATAATCTTTTAACTTCTGTCTTACGAAAAGGCAATGGGCCTGATGAATTTCCAATTATAAAACGTTCCAATCAATTTGTTTTTGAGAATGGGGAGGTGAAATTTTGGGTTAATGCATTTCCTAATTATTTC
>CAMTPD010000146.1 GCA_947074265.1 uncultured Porphyromonadaceae bacterium | reverse complement strand
CACCCTGTTTTTGCTAGCTCTTTAAAACTATCAATAACCTCAGGCACATAAATTTCTAATTGTTCCAACGCTAATCCTGAAATCGAATAAGCAACTTTGAACTGCTTATTGCTCGCTTGAATCATTTCAAGCATTAGCTGATTAGCCGGAAGATAGCAACTTTCAGCAATGCGACGTATCACATCTTCATTACTAAAGTCATCATAATAGTAGTGGTCGTTTCCAATATCAAAGAATCTATATCTCTTCAATCGAAAAGGTTGATGTATCTGGAAATAAAAACAAATTGTCTTCATAATATCTATTCTTTCTATTCTCTTGATTTGATGATTTTATCATAGATCGCACGCACTTTCATTCCTGCATACTCCCATTTTATTTCGTCTACTTCTCTTTTTCCTTCGTCTTGTAAAAATTGAGACATGGCTGGGTAAGTTATTATTGAGTACATAGCATCTGCCATAGCTTCAATGTCCCAATAGTCTACTTTTATTGCATGATCTAAAATCTCTGCGCATCCAGACTGTTTGGATATAATTGTGGGAATACCACATTGCATCGCTTCTAGTGGTGAAATACCAAATGGTTCAGACACCGAAGGCATTACATAAACGTCGCTACTTTTCAGCATTTCATATACTTGCTTTCCTTTTAGAAATCCCGTAAAATGAAACTTATCAGAAATATTACGTTTAGCAGCCAACTGTATCATCTTATCCATCATGTCGCCACTTCCAGCCATAACAAAACGGACGTTTTCTGCTTTTTGAAGCACTTTTGCTGCAGCCTCGACAAAGTACTCTGGTCCCTTTTGCATTGTAATACGCCCAAGAAACGTAATCACCTTATCTTCTGTCCCTTTCTTAGATTCAATAGCAAGCATTTCTGCACTCATTGGCTCTACAGCATTGTGTACAGTAGTTACTTTTGAAGGATCTTGATGGTATTTTTCAATTACCGTACGACGAGTAAGATCACTAACCGTAATTATATGATCCGCATTATCCATTCCGTCCTTTTCAATGCCATAAACAGTAGGATTCACGTTCCCTCTACTTCTATCAAAGTCTGTTGCATGCACATGTACTACGAGAGGTTTACCAGTCACCTTCTTGGCATGAATACCCGCAGGATACGTAAGCCAATCGTGAGAGTGAATTACGTCACACTCATATGTTCGTGCAATTACTCCGGCAACAATAGAGTAGTTATTGATTTCCTCAAGAAGGTTATCCGGATATCTACCCGAGAACTCTATACAACCCAGATCGTTGGTATAACGATATGAAAAGTCGGCATAGATATGATCTCTCAACTTGAAATATTCATCCGGGTTCATATATTTTCCCAATCTATGAGCTACATAGTCATAATCAACATCCTTCCATACAATTGGAGTATTACATGCTCCAAGTATATTCAAGAAGCTTTTGTCTTCGTCTCCCCAAGGTTTAGGTATTACAAAGCGGATTTCCATATCATCCTGCTTTGCCATTCCTTTGGTTAGTCCATAACTAGCTGTTCCAAGTCCACCTAATATATGAGGCGGAAACTCCCAGCCAAACATTAAAGCTTTCATAACATTTACTTCTTTTATTCGAGATTACATTTCTTGAGATAATCCAATACACGCAGTATTGAAGCTACATTCATTGCAAAAGATATTGCACCTCGTCCTGAGAATGGTGGGTTACCATCAAAAACCTCAGAGAGTGTACCTACACAGTGTAATTGCATTTCTTCTTCAAGCCCAATAAGCATTCGCTCAACAAAAGAGATTCCACTTTGACCAAACACGTTGATATAGGCTTCTAAATAGAAGCCAAACAACCAAGGCCATGCTGTACCTTGATGATAAGCTAAGTCTCTTTCAATTTGTGCTCCTACGTAGTAAGGATTATACCCCTCACTTTTCGGACTTAAAGACCTCAATCCTTTTGGAGTTAGTAGCTCTTTCGTTATGTAATCAAGTACTGTTCGTTTTTCATGACGGTTGAGAGGTGAATAATCTAATGCGATTGCAAAAACCATATTAGGTCTTACACTCCAATCTACAATATTACCATCTACAGAGTCAAACAGATACCCGTATTGATTGATAAACGTATCTTTAAATGATGCTTTGACAATATCCATCAAACCTTCAATAACAGAGGTATCTGCGCCGTCTCTATGTATCAAAAGGTCTTTATAGAATCCCAGCGCATTGTACCATAAAGCATTTACTTCGACAATACACCCCGAACGTTTTACAACCGGAACACCATTGACTGTTGAATTCATCCAAGTACAAGCCCTATTCTCTGCTTGAACATATAGTAATCCATTATCTTGCTCTCGCATCAACGGATGCTTTTGTTCACGAATATATCGGATAGCTTCTTCTACAAAGTCTCCATATAATTGAATACACTTTTCCCAACCTTGAGTCTTTGCATATTGTTGAATTGCCCAAATAGCCCATAGCAATACATCAGGATCATCTATTTCTTCGATTACAGGATCCATATCTCCAGTCTCCATAAAATTACGAAGTGCAGGAATAGCCGATGCCATTATTTTGTGATATCGCATCGAATCGTCTAAACAAAGTGTACAACCTGGAAGAGATACAAATAAGTCTCGAGCCCGTACACCAAACCATGGATAACCGGCTAAAATATAAGCATCTGTTTCTTTTAATCTGAAATAAAATTGTTGTGCAGCATTCTTGAGACAATTAAAAAAGTTAGAACGAGGTGTTCTATTGTGAGCCTCAGAGTCAAACATAAATCTCAAGCGACGTGGCTTTACAACCTCATCTCCTGCAGAAAATATTACACTTTCTCCTTTTTTTATTGGAACTTCAAAATAACCTGGAACATACAAATCCTCTTGATACGGATATCCGCGTTCTTGTTCTTTAGGATACTCAATACCATAATACCAGTCTGGTGAAAAAACAAAATTTGCTTTTTTACTAAACTGCATATATAAATCTGGGTATCCATTGTACATACACGTTTTCACTCCATTCTCAACAGGCTCTGTAGATTTATTCACATAGTCGTTTGCATAAGATATTGTCTTTACACTTCTAAAGGCTAAGAAAGGTCTAAAGCGCAATGTTGTTGGAGAGTGCGCTTCTAATAGTGTATATTTTATCAATATCCGGTTTTCGAATAATGAAAATATTTTTTCTTTAGCCAGAATTACACCTCCAACTCTATAGATGGTGCGGGGTACAATGTCACAATTAAACTCTCTAATGTATTTATGACCTTTCGGGCTATAGTTTTCTCCGGCATATTTATGCAACCCCAGATTAAACTCAGCTCCATGTTGTATCACAGTTTCATCAAGTGATGACAACAACACATGATTGTCTTTGCCTAGATTATTCACAGGCATTACTAACAAACTATGGTATTTACGCGTATTACAGTCAACAATTGATGTGCAGTGATAAGCTCCTTTTCGATTAGTTCTTAAAACTTCCCGAGTAAGGGACTCAGAAAGATTAATCATCAACGTTCTGTCGAATTTAAGATAACTCATTAATCAAATTATTTACGACAAATGGTTTTTTAATTTTTTATTAATTCCCTCAAATGTATTAAACAATAATAATAATACAAAGCAACAAACACTCTAAAAGAGTTGCATCTCTGGATTTAACACTTATATCTTGTATTTAGTTATAAAAATCGCCACCGAAATAAACAAAAACTCATTTTTTACATTTACAATATAGGAAAGCCTTTGTTGTTTTAATATATTCATATCTAAAAGAAATATACGAAAGCTACACTTACAGATGTTTCATAAATAAAAAAAGTAAACAGATTACAAAGTGGAATTAAATAAAATCGGAATTATAAAAATGATTTAAGATATTTGTATTCGATTTATGGATACCAAATATTTGATTCATGAGAAAAATCTTTTTAAACATTCTTTTATTAAGTAGTATAGTTACTGGCATGACAGCAAAAAATCCTTTCTTCGGGAAATATAAGACCCCGCATGAGACTGTTCCGTTTGATAAAATAAAAATAGAGCACTACGAACCTGCTTTTGATCAAGGACTTGATGAGCAGAAAAAAGAAATTGAAGCAATCGCAAATAACCCACAACCGGCAACATTTGAAAATACAATCGTTGCTTTAGAGAATGCGGGTGAGCTTTTGAACAAGGTTTCAAATGTTTTCTTCAACTTATTAAGCACTGATAGCAATGACGAAATGATAGAAATATCACAACGTATTTCGCCAAAACTATCAGAAAGTTCAAGCAATATCTTTCTGAATGAGAAACTTTTCGCTAGAGTAAAATCTATATATGATAATAAGGATAAGCTAAATCTGAATTTAGAACAAGACAAGCTTCTTCAAAACACTTTCGATGCATTTTGTAATCGTGGTGCCAATCTTTCTGCCGAAGACAAAGAGAAATATCGTCAATTAAATGCAGACTTAAGCATGTTATCGCTTACTTTTGGTCAAAATGCATTGAAAGAAACTAATAAATTTGAGAAGATTATTACAGACGAAGCTCTTCTATCTGGACTTCCGGAAAGTGTAAAAGAAGCTGCGGCTACACGTGCTAAAAACAAAGGTAAAGAGGGATATTTATTCGATTTATCAGCACCTAGTTATATTCCATTCATGACTTATGCCGACAACAGAGACCTTCGCAAAGAAATGTATCTGGCGTCAAATAGTCGTTGTATCAAAGGTGATGAGTTAGACAACAAAGAGATTATCACAAAGATTGCAAATACTCGTCTTGAGATTGCACGCTTGATGGGATATCCTAATTACGCGAATTATACACTGCGTAAACGTATGGCTCAAAATGAGGAAAATGTATATAGCTTATTAAATGAACTTTTAGACGCATACAAACCTTACGCACAAAATGAGCTTAGTGAAGTACAAGGTTTTGCTGCGGCATACAATAAGGAATACATTGAATTGATGCCATGGGACTGGGGCTATTATTCGGAGAAGCTAAAAAACGTAAAGTTCAATGTCAATGACGAAATGACTCGTCCATATTTTGAACTAGAAAATGTTAAGAAAGGCGTATTTGGATTAGCAACAGATTTATACGGTATTGCTTTCAAGAAGAACACGAAAATTCCAGTATTTAATAAAGAAGCGGAGGCATACGAAGTTTTTGACTCTAAAGGAAACTTTATCTCTGTTCTTTACACCGACTTCCATCCTAGAGCTTCAAAACGTGCTGGTGCATGGATGACTGAATTTAAAGGACAATTTAAAAAGGACGGAAAGGATTCGCGCCCTCATGTTTCAATCGTGATGAACTTTACGCCTCCGACTGAAACAACACCGTCGTTACTTTCGTTTGATGAGGTTAATACATTCTTGCATGAATTCGGACATGCATTACATGGCATGCTTTCGAATGTAACATATGAAAGTCTATCTGGAACATCTGTATACCGCGACTTTGTAGTGATCGGAAGA
>CAMTPD010000145.1 GCA_947074265.1 uncultured Porphyromonadaceae bacterium | reverse complement strand
GATTAGAAAAGCCAACCCCAGCCACAAAAGCTCCATCTCCACCGTAGGGATAAACACTACTATAACTAACCGGTAAATTTCTCGCATGTATACAGTCTCCGTCTAAAGAATAATACATCAACTTTTTCTTTCCGAAGTCATTTATAACAATCGTATCTTCGTTAATAAAATAGGAGGTGATGTTATTATACTCTTCTCCGCCTTGACCAAAGCGACTGAACGTATTACGATGTTTTCCATTACGATAGAACACTGCAATCTGTTTAGAAAAAAGCGTATGGCAAAATACAAGAGAATCATTTAAAACAATAGTATTTTTATTAGACAGTAATGCATCATCCGTAGTTTCCAATGGCACTAAATACATCGAATCGATCATTCCATCAAATGGATATTTTAATTCACTTGCAAGATCTACAGTGATTGTTGAAGGTTGCTGCTCCGGTGGTGTATTTCGGCAACTCATCATCAGCAAACCAGAAACCAACATAAAGAAAAGTGATTTTTTCATAAGTATTACATTTTAAGTTATATGAGTATTCGGATAAACGTGTCAATCAATTACCTCAAGACGGGTACCGTCGAAGCCCACGGCTTTTACCGTGGTGTAGCCATCGGGCAGATGCACCACCGTAGACGCGAGGTCGTTTGATCCGGCCCCTACGAAAGCAACTTTTACAAGTTTGTCGTTGGCATACGTTTCAAAAGCAACGGCATTCTTCCATGCAGAATTGTCGACCAGTAGATAGTCTCCTTTAATGGTTGCATTGATGTTTCCGTCTACCACTTTTTTTGCTCCCTCACCTTTACAAAGCGTATATCCTTTGCCCGTTTCGCCCGATAGCGGCAGTTGCTTGCGATACTGCTCTACACTGTTTGCCGTAAGGTAGTGCAAAACAGGAGTCGTTGGTTTTGGATACTTCGAAGCATATTGCTTGACTGCATCAATATCTGCCGGCTTTATAGTCATTTGCGCACAGGTGTAGTCGTCGACCCACAAATCGATCGGATGCAACATGCGCGATTGTGCAAAGAAATCGGTCAGGTCGAGCTTTGCCACATCACAGGCACGTTTGATAAAAGCCAACTGATAATAGCTATCCTCTTTATCCTTCGTTACCGTGTCATCGATTGCTTGAATGTAGATATCTCCGTAGAAGTCGGGGTTGTACCATTGATTGTCTTTACCCGCAACGGCAAAGTAAAGCTGAAGTTGCCAGAAAGGCACCAACTTCACAAAGTGATCGCCTCCCCAATCGCGCGGACGCTCACGATCCCAGCGATCGTTTCCTGCTTGTGTAAGCCAGGGCTGCTCGTGTACAAAAGCACTCTCCATGTAAGCGGTAATGCGGCCGCCAACCTTTAGTCCGTCGTAATCGCGCAAGACCTCTCGTTCCAACTTAGGTGCGTGCTCGTTGTAATAATACTGCGACCAAACGGAAAAGATATTGTTCGTCACCTCTGTTGTACCTACCCATTTCATATTAGGCCTTACTTGATTGACGTGTCCGAACTCATGCGCCACGCCCCAACTATTGATGCGTAATTTGTCTACATTAGCAAGATCCACCATGGTGTTGTCGTGAAAGGCAGCGCCCAAGCCGTCGGCATGCATAAAACCATTCCAGATTACGCGACCGAGCATGTGGTTTTTCGGAATTCGGTTATACTTCTTCAAGCCCATGATTTGGTGTTGATGCCCGATCAGGCTGTCGTAAAGAGCCACCAACTCTATCCCCTTTCCGTAAGCTTCTCGCTTGAGAGATGCCACTGAGTAGATGAGTTGCGTTTGCTCGCCTACCACATCCATCACCGGACTTACCGCATTATCGAGCAATTGGTTCCAACGTTTGTTATCATCCTTCGCAGCGTTAAACACTCCATTTACACGTCCGCCCACAACGTGCACCTGCACCGGAGCGAAAGCAGTTTGCCCCTTTGATTTCTTTTTGTTGTTACGAAAATGATCTGCGGGCACTTCGTCTGCATAATAACGAATGTAGCTATTCCCACCTTCTTTTATTTCGAACACATTCAAACCCTCTTTGAGTTTGTAATGTCCGTTGCGCTCACCGCGACGACCTTTTGCTTCCTTTTTCTCCTGAGGTCCCCACTCTTGCACCACGAGCGATACGTCGGCACCGTTGAGCGGGCCCACCCAAAGCAAAGCCGAGTCGCCTGCCGCGAAATAAATACCTGTAGGATTTTCAAACTGAGAGTAGCCGCTTGTCTTCAGCTCCTGTGCCAAGATCTGCGGATTGAGGTAGCATTCGTAACTTTTGAATCGCTCTTTTACGTCGTACGCCCCACCCTTCATCGAGTTGGCCGTCTCTTTAAGCAGCGATGAGTTCATCTGCTCAATCTGCGACTGAGATGCTTTTTTGTGCAACTTGGTTAGCTGAGTATTTCCAAACAGTTGCAAGTCTTTTTGCGATAGTTCTTGTGCATACAAATGAGCCGATACCGTGGATAGCAACGATAAGGCTACAAACTTCTTCAAGTGTTGTTTCATGATTTAGGTATAGATTATATTGAAACAAATATACATTATTTAATAACACAACCAACCGATTCATTACAAGTAAGCTTTGTGCCCTAGGGGTACAGACTTTGCGCCCAGGCCCGCAAAGACGAAACCCCAAGGGCACAAAGATGGGAGCCCCGGGGCACAAGGTTTAGTCAATACAAGTAAATTGCTAAAGCATGGTATACTTTATTCTTCTTGAGCACAAAGACACCGAATATTTTATACGAAGAATGTTTGTTTTATTCATTTGAAAACTTACATTTGCACCATATACGAAACATAGTTTTATATTTGAAACAAATAAAAGCATCCAAACAATGCCTAAACCAGCTAAGAAAGAAGAACTTGAAGACCAAGAGTCGAAATACACAGTGCCCATGCTTACGAAGGGAATGGAAATACTTGAATTCGTTTCGGAGTTTCCCGGAGGAGTAACCATTCAGGAGATGCACGAGAAAACAAAGCTATCGAAGACCACAGTCTTTCGTATTGCGAATTCGTTTCTCGAAATGGGCTACTTGTACAAAGACGAAGAAACGAAACGTTTTGCGCTTACGCAGCGAATCTTCAAACTCGGACTCTCGTCGCTGGGTGGCTCCAACCTGGTAGAACGTAGCTTGCGCCCGATGCAAAAATTGCGCGATCAGATAAAAGAAGCTGTCATGCTCGGAGCATTGGTCAATGACAAAGTTGTGTTGCTTGAGCAGGTTTTGGGCTCGCACAACTTTACATTTATCCTAAAACCGGGAGCAGCTTTTTGCCTGCATGCTTCGGCTCCGGGCAAAGTATTGCTTGCCTTTTGCGACGAAGCACAGCGCGAAGAGATCTTAAACGGTATGACGTATGAGGTATTCAACAAGCGCACCATCGCCTCGGCAGATGCCATGCGAAAGGAACTCGAAAAGGTGCGAAAACTTGGCTACGGAGTAGATCTCGAAGAGGAGCTTGCCGGTGTAAACTGCGTTGCGGCTCCGGTATTTAATCAATTCGGACAGGTGATTGCTTCGATCTGGACCTCCGGTCCGTCGGGCCGACTCACCAAACAGGAGTTCCCGCAAATTGCCGAAGCCATCATGCATACCGCAAAAGAGATTTCCGCATCACTCGGACACATTGAATCATAACGAAAAACAGAACGATAACTAATACCATTTTTTCATGAAACGGAATATTGCTTTGTGCATCTTTTCGGCGAGCTTACTGAGCGCATCCTTCACTCCGGCTACGGCGCAGGAATTGAAAGAGAAGCAAATCGTACTTTCGCCCAAAGCAAAAGAGATTCTCAACAATAAGAAGATCCTTTTTATCGAACGAGAACAGTATGCACCCGATCATCACAATACCGAAACATTGTTTCAAAAGGGAGAGATCAACGAAGATAGCTTCAGACCCGGAAGTGCCATGCGCATTTGGGATGTCGGCACCAATGAAATCAAAACATTGATCGCGCTTCCCGACGGTGTGGTCAGAGACCCTGAGCTTTCGTACGACGGTACAAAAGTGCTCTTCTCCATGCGCAAAAACAAAGACGACGGTTATCATATTTACGAAATCAATGTGGATGGCTCGGAGCTAAAGCAATTGACCAAAGCAAATGATGTTTCCGATATCGATCCGGTATATTTGCCCGATGGCGGAATCGCCTTTAGTTCGACCCGACAACCCAAGTACTGCATGTGCAACCGTCACATCATGGCCAATCTGTATCGCATGAATGCTGATGGATCCAACATTACACAGATCGGGATCAGTACTTTATTTGAAGGACATGCCTCGATACTGAGCGACGGCCGCATCCTTTACGACAGATGGGAATATGTAGACCGTAACTTTGGCGATGCGCAAGGATTGTGGACGGTAAACCCCGACGGAACAAAGCATGCCATCTACTACGGAAACAATACCAAGTCGCCGGGCGGCGTGCTCGATGCACGTCAGATTCCGGGTACCGAGACTATTGTGTGTACGTTTGCCCCTTGTCACGACAGACCGTGGGGAGCTATCGCAATCGTAGATCGCAGAAAAGGTGTAGACGGCATAGAGCCTGTGCAACAAATATGGCCTGCAAAATCGATCGACCTTGTAAAAGAAGGCGATCTGGATTCGTTCAAATGGCTCGATCACTACTACGAAGACCCGTATCCGGTGAATGAAACAAACTTCTTGGTATCACGTACCATTTGGTACAAGCCGGGCGGATGGATGGCTCTCGACTCTAAAAGTGGTTTATACCTGCTTAGTCGCGACGGTATCGAAGAGTTGCTTCTCGAAGGAACGCTCAGTCTTTTCGATCCGATTGTAATTGAGCCTCGCCAGAAACCTAATGTGATCCCTGCCATGCGCGACCACAAAAACAGCAAAGGTATCTTTTACGTGCAAAACGTATACGAAGGGACGCACATGAAAGGTGTGGAAAAAGGGAAAGCGAAATACCTACGCATTGTGGAGTCGCCCGAGAAGCGCACCTGGACGCAAGGCGGCTGGGGTGGTCAGGGTGAACAGGCTCCGGGTGTAAACTGGCACAGTTTCGAGACCAAACGTATCTTGGGCGAAGTTCCGATCGAGGCCGACGGATCGGCTCACTTCGAGGCTCCGGCTATGACATATGTGTATTTTCAATTGCTCGATGAAGACAAAAAGATGATACAGTCGATGCGTAGCGGTACCATGCTGATGCCAAACGAAACGAATGGCTGTATCGGCTGTCATGAAGACCGCCTATCGGTACCTACTCCTACCCCGAATACGCCGATGGCACTTCGCAAGGCTCCGGCAAAGATCTCGCCTTGGCACGATAAAGCTCCGGTAAACTTCTCGTTTATGGAACAAGTGCAACCGATCTTTGATAAGCATTGCATGAGTTGCCACGACTTCGACAAAAACGACCGCAACAAGCTTGTTTTATCGCGCGACATGAACCCGTTCTTCAACGCGGCTTACGTAAATCTTTACGTGAAAAAGCTGGTAACGTTGGTGGGCGGCGGGCCGGCTGATATCCAACAAGCC
>CAMTPD010000144.1 GCA_947074265.1 uncultured Porphyromonadaceae bacterium | reverse complement strand
AAACGCCCTGCCATCATCATCGACGTAGAAGGAGACGAATGGGAAGAAACCATCGACCGCTCTACAACATTAAATAAAAGCACAGAATACCAGGCAAAAGAAATCGTAGACAAGATTGCCAATGCCGGTATCGTAGGACTAGGAGGAGCAACCTTCCCTACCCACATCAAGCTAACCCCACCTCCGGGCACCAAAGCAGAGATCCTTATCATCAATGCCGTAGAGTGCGAGCCATACCTAACCTCAGACCATCAACTCATGATGGAAAAAGGCGAAGAAATCATGGTAGGCACCACCCTGTTGATGAAAGCCATCAACGTAACCAAAGCCGTAATCGGAGTAGAAAATAACAAACCCGACGCAATCAAACACCTTTCGGCACTTGCATCACAATATCCGGGCATCGAAATCATGCCATTGAAAGTGCAATACCCACAAGGAGGTGAAAAACAATTGATCGACGCCGTTACGCGCAAGCAAGTACCAAGCGGCGGACTCCCTATCGCTACAGGAGCCGTAGTACAAAACGTAGGTACCGCCTTTGCCGTATACGAAGCCGTACAAAAAAACAAACCGTTATTTGAGCGTGTAGTTACCGTAACAGGAAAAGCATTAACTAACCCATGCAACCTGCTTGTACGTGTAGGCACACCAATCTCCAATCTGATCGAAGCCGCAGGCGGACTACCTGCCAACACAGGCAAAATCATCGGTGGTGGCCCTATGATGGGTAAAGCCCTTGTAAGCACCGACATCCCTACCACAAAAGGAAGCTCAGGCATCCTCATCATGGAAGACAAAGAGTCGGCACGTAAACCAATGGAACCATGTATCCGTTGCGCCAAATGTGTCAACGTATGTCCGATGGGGCTTGAACCGAACCTACTTATGGCAGAGACTTCATTCGAAGTATGGGACAAAGCCGAAAGCGATCACATCACCGACTGTATCGAGTGTGGCTCATGTAGCTATACATGCCCGGCACACCGTCCGTTGCTCGACTACATCCGTGTAGGAAAAAGCAAAGTAATGGGTATCATCAGAGCGAGAAAGTCATAATACAAACAAGCAAAAAATGGAAAATAAATTAATCATAGCACCTTCTCCGCACGTACATAGTGGCGACAGCATTGAGAAAAACATGTACGGTGTGGTTATAGCACTCATACCGGCACTACTTGCTTCGTTCTATTTCTTCGGACTAGGAGCAGTTGTCGTTACGGCAACAGCCGTTATTTCATGTTTGCTTTTCGAATACCTGATCGAAAAGTTCATCATGAAAAGTCACGTCACCATCAAAGACGGATCAGCACTAATTACCGGTCTTCTATTAGCCTTCAACCTACCATCCAATCTACCAATCTGGATCATCGTGCTAGGCTCGTTGGTAGCCATCGGTATCGCTAAAATGTCATTCGGCGGACTAGGAAACAACATCTTCAACCCTGCACTCGTAGGACGTGTATTCCTGCTTATCTCCTTCCCTGCGCAAATGACCACATGGCCCGTTCCAAGTCATTTCCCAACAACATACCTGGATGCCGAAACCGGAGCAACCGTACTTACCCTGATCAAAACAGGTGGCGGCGACATCCCCGGCTTCCAAGAATTGATGTTCGGATACAAAGGCGGCTCCATCGGAGAAGTATGTGCGATAGGACTATTGCTAGGACTAGCCTACATGCTATGGAAAAAGATCATCACATGGCACATCCCTGTATCGATCTTCGCTACCGTAATCATCTTCTCAGGCATTATGCACGGCATCAACCCGGCTAAATACGCAGGACCTGCCGTACAATTGCTATCGGGAGGTATGATGCTAGGCGCCATCTTCATGGCAACAGACTACGTTACTTCGCCAATGAGCAAAAAAGGAATGATTATCTACGGTGTAGGCATCGGTCTTATCACAGTAATCATCCGTATGTTCGGAGCATATCCGGAGGGTATGTCATTCGCAATCCTTATTATGAATGCTCTTACTCCGCTTATCAATACCTATTGTAAACCTAAGTTATTCGGAAGGAAGTAATCATGGCAAAATTAAAATCTACTTTACCTAATATGCTCATGTCCCTTACCGGAATCTGTTTGATTGCCGGAGCGGCATTAGCAACCGTAAACAAACTCACTACCGACCCAATCGCAGCATCCAAAGCAGCAAAGCTAGAGAACGCGATCCGCGAGGTAACACCCGAGTTTAACAACAACCCATCTGCCGAAGCCTACAAAGGCGTAACCGCAGACGGCGACTCACTCATCATCTACCCTGCCAAAATGGACGGCAACCTTGTAGGTGTAGCCGTAGAGAGCAACACCAAGAAAGGATTCAGCGGCGAGATCAAAGTAATCGTAGGTCTCGACAAAGAAGGCAAACTACTCAACTATTCTGTACTACAACACGCCGAAACCCCAGGTCTCGGATCTAAAATGGAAGAATGGTTCAGAGCAGACAAAAACAAACAAAGCGTACTAGGCAAAGACCTGGCACAAGGACCGCTTAAAGTAAGCAAAGACGGTGGAGACGTAGACGCAATCACAGCAGCTACCATCTCATCACGCGCATTCTTGAATGCCGTAAACCGTGCCTACAGCGCATACGACAACAACGGCAACCACGATGGTACAACATCGGCTACAGAGCAAGACAATTCAAAATCAGATAAAAAAGGAGGCAGCCATGAGTAATGAGCAAAAGTCTAAATTTGACCTGAGCGTTCTTTGGAACGGCATCATAAAAGAAAACCCAATCTTCGTATTGCTACTAGGTATGTGTCCTACCCTGGGAACCACCTCTTCAGCGATCAACGGACTTGGGATGGGACTTGCCACCACATTCGTACTACTTTGTTCCAACATGGTAGTATCCTCTGTCAAGAATCTGATACCCGATCAAGTACGTATCCCTGCTTACATCGTTATCATCGCAACCTTCGTTACCATGGTACAAATGAGTATGGAAGCCTTCGTACCGGCCCTATACGAAAGCCTTGGCTTGTTTATCCCACTTATCGTGGTAAACTGTATCGTACTGGGACGTGCCGAATCATTTGCAGCCAAAAACAACATCGCCATGTCGGCACTCGACGGACTAGGCATGGGTCTTGGCTTCACCTTCGCACTTACACTCCTAGGCTCGGTACGTGAACTATTAGGCACAGGCAAACTATTCAACTTCTCTATCTTCCCAGAAGAGTTTGGCTCATTGATCTTCGTATTAGCACCGGGAGCATTCATCGCCCTAGGCTATCTGATCGCCATCGTAAACAAAATGCGTAAAGCATAATAACAAAAAGAATCGATCATGGAATATATCTTGATATTTATCGCGGCCGTATTTGTAAACAACATCGTACTGTCGCAATTCTTAGGAATCTGTCCGTTCCTTGGTGTATCTAAGAAAGTAGAAACAGCAGCCGGTATGGGAGCTGCCGTAACCTTCGTACTTACGATCGCTACCATCGTAACCTTCCTTATCCAGAAGTACGTACTCGATCCGTTTGGCCTGGGCTATATGCAAACCATCAGTTTCATCCTCGTAATCGCGTCGTTGGTACAGATGGTAGAAATCATGCTAAAGAAAGTATCCCCGGCCCTTTATCAGGCATTGGGCGTATTCTTACCCCTTATTACAACAAACTGTGCCATCCTTGGTGTAGCCATCGTAGTCATCCAAAAAGACTTCAACCTATTGCAATCCGTAGTATATGCAATCTCTACAGCTATTGGATTTGCGCTAGCAATGGTTATCTTTGCGGGCATTAGAGAACGCTTATCGCTAACCCTTATACCGGAAGGCGTAAAAGGCACACCAATTGCACTCATCACTGCCGGCATTCTGGCAATGGCATTCATGGGATTCTCAGGAATTGTATAACCTCAATATCTTATTATAAAGCATAATGAAAGGCAAAATTTTAGTTACCGGAGGAACCGGCTACATCGGTTCACACACAACCGTAGAGCTTCAACAAGCAGGCTACGAAGTTATCATCATCGATAACTTGTCAAATTCAAACGCTGACGTAGTAGACCGCATCGAAGGCATCACAGGCATCAGACCAGAGTTTCACGAACTAGATTGTAACGATTACGATGGTTTGAAAAAACTATTCGATCAACACAAAGACATCACCGGTATCATCCACTTTGCAGCAAGCAAAGCAGTAGGTGAATCGGTACAAAAACCGTTGTTGTATTACAGAAACAACCTTGTTTCGCTAATCAACCTATTGGATCTTATGCCACAATACGGTGTAGAAGGTATCGTATTCTCTTCATCATGTACCGTATACGGTCAGCCGGATGTACTACCTGTAACAGAAGAAGCTCCTATCAAGCCAGCCTTGTCTCCTTATGGAAACACAAAGCAAATCAACGAAGAAATCATTCGCGACGTTGCACACGCAGGAGCACCATTCCACAGCATCATCCTACGCTACTTCAACCCGATTGGCGCACACCCAACCGCAGAGATTGGCGAACTTCCAAACGGCGTTCCACAAAACCTTGTACCATTCATTACACAAACAGCAGCAGGCATCCGTCAAGAGCTTAGCGTGTTTGGTAACGACTACGACACAGTAGACGGATCATGCGTACGTGACTACATCAATGTAGTAGACCTTGCAAAAGCACACGTAATCGCTATCGACCGTATCGTAGAAAACAAATGCAAGAAAAAAGTTGAAACATTCAACCTAGGTACAGGTCGCGGACTTACCGTACTTGAGCTTGTAAACGCATTCGAAAAAGTAACAGGCGTAAAAGTAAACCACAAGATCGTAGGACGCAGAGAAGGTGATATCGAGAAAGTATGGGCAAACCCAACCTTCGCAAACACCGAACTAGGCTGGACAGCAAAAGAAAGCGTAGAAGACACACTTCTATCAGCTTGGAACTGGCAAGTAAAACTACAAGAACAAGGAAAATAAACCCTCCTCACCCTTGTGGTAACCAACCATAAATGGTAATCAACCATAAAACAAAAGAGACTTCAAACCCCGTCACCCGACGATTTGAAGTCTCTTTTTGTAATATCAATTCAAAAAGATGTATTAATTCGGACTAACTTTAATAAATTAAATATATGAAAAATAGATTCAACACTTGGCTTAAGCAAACACGACCCAATATAATTACTAAACCTGAAAAATATTCTAATACTATTACGACAATTTCTAATCATTTAGCAAAAAAACTCCATGAAAATATTGATTTATACGAAATCACTAATCCCAAAGAAGTCCTAAATCTAAAAAAGAAATATTTTAGCTATAAAGTATTTTTAGACAAGAATAACCGCGGTAACTCAATGTATAGTCGTGCTCTTGATTTGTACATAGAATTTCTTATTGCTCATACTCTTCAAATAGATAGTATCGAGAATCAAATCGAACAAATTAAACACAACCCTAGATTAACGCCCCTAGAAAAAGAACGCCTTATATTAAGTCGTATTGGACAAGGACAATTTAGAAATGACTTGATAGAGATTTGGAAGGGCTGTGCAATTTCTGGATATAAGGATTCCAGCATGTAGAT
>CAMTPD010000143.1 GCA_947074265.1 uncultured Porphyromonadaceae bacterium | reverse complement strand
TTTTAGTATCGGAAGCAGGAGGCTCATAAGTTACAGTATACCCCATTGATGGAATAAACTGATTACGAAAACTCAATTCGATTGCCGGATTTCCTGCCATTGTTGTATCAAACTTAGCTGTAGAGTGAAGCACCGAAGTATAGTCGAGTTTAAAAGCTCTAAGCGAGTGATACCATGAAGGCGAGGTCTGAAAATCATAACTCAAACCACCACCCAACGAAAGCATTTGAAAGAATCCGGCTCGAGTAAGCAGATCGGCATTAATACTCATCTTAGTAGAACGAGGAAACTTTCCATCACTCTTGATAAAATGAGGTAGCAGGATACGAGGTATTGTCAATGAAGTTGTAAGTCCAAACTCGTATGAATTGAGTAGAGATTTACTACCTGTTGCATCTTTTACTGCCTTCGTTTGCCACTCGTAAGATGCTTTCAATTGCATAGCCAACTTCTCTCCTCCACCAAATGTATTGTTGTTGGATACAGTAAATAAAAGTCCCGGACCAATCTGGTCGTTTGATTTTGCGGCAACGTTCATTTCAATCTCAGCCTGCCAGGGCATTTCCAACTCGCTATTTACAAGCATATTTAGTCGCGGATTGTAGGCCGATGAATCGACCGGTGCAAACTGCAAGTTTACGTACTTAAAGATATTAAGACGGTTTAGATTCTGAAGTGTACGCGTTTGTTCTGCTTGCGAATACAAATCTCCTTTATGCAAAACAATATTGCGGCGCAACACCGAAGGTCTTACCTTTAATTTCCCTTGATAATAAATATCTAAGCCTTTGTAATGTACCGTATCAACAGGTGCATCAGTGTCTTGTACGTTAACCTGTACAGAGATCGTGTCAATCGTATATGGTTTTAAAACTGACGGCGGCAAAATAGGATCTCGTACCACACGCATCATAACACGATCCTTTACCTGTGTAGTATCTGCCAAATACAATAAATACTCGGGACGATAATAGAAATAGCCATCATTACGTAAGACTCGGGCTACACGAGTTTGTTCGTTTTCTAGCGTCTGAACACTGTATTGCTCATTCATACGCAACAAAGACTGAGGCTCTATATCTCGAATAATCGAATCTGCTCTCGTATTTTTCAACACATATTGTATTGAGTCGAACAAATAAGGCTTAGGGATGTGTATAAAGTATTCTATTTTAGCAGTTTTAGGATTCTTTCCGTCAATCAATTTCATACTTGTAGAAGCGGTAAAATATCCAAAGTCTCGCAACATACTCTCTACCACCTTTACGCGAAGATCTGGTTGTACATTTGAAATCAATACCGGTTTACGACTAAAGGTGTTATAAAACCACTTCTTCAATCCCTTTGTTGGTGGTGTTTCAAATGCATTGTAAATCCATAACCCTACGGGAAAAGGGAGTCTTATCGTGCTACTTCCAAACAGAGCATTATTAGGTGCGTATGCTAACGGTGTAGTCAAATTGCTATTAAGTGCCGGTGGTAATACAACTCCGGAGTCTTTTTCAATCACGATTTTCTTTATCCCGGTATAGAGCTGATCGTCTTTCGGGATATTACGTGTAGTAGAGCAGGAAACGATAAACCCCTGCAATAAGATTATATATAGAAATAGCTTACTTTTCATTTGTTTGCTGTTTGTCTTTTTTACGGCCAAAGTAGAATAAATCTCTCAACATTTCCATTCTTTTACGATACACAACCCCAATACCGGTAGATATGATTTGCCCTTCAAGAATGCTTTCATAACTGGTGTTGTGAAACAAAGTAAGATAAGCAGAACCTTGTTTATTGAGCATATACTCTAATGTAACGTCATCGATAAAACTTTGTCCGATCGATTTTTCTTGAGATTGCGCATCTGGAGAGAACGATCCTCCAATCTTTACTTTAAAGCGATTATTGAAAAGCTGCTTTGAGAAAGAGTAAGTATAATCGGTTCGTTGAGAAACATTTCCACTTTCCCCTTCTTGATATGTATCAACCCCAAGAGATATATCTACACCTTTCAATGTATTACGCGCCCAGTCATTTACCTGCCCTTGTACAAAGGATGTCAAAATACTTGTTGCATTCATTTGTGAAGATGCCGACGACATCCCTGGCCCGCTATACATATTGTAAAGAAGAAGATTCATCGCTTGCTTTGATCGCTCCTCTGCATTCATCGAAGACAATTGACTCTGAACGGTCGAATTGTCTGGCGCAGCCAAATCAAATGTTATCTGCATATTGTCTAGCGTATTCATCACATTCACAATTGCATTAAATGTTACCGGATTAGTTGCTCCCGTACTTTGATCTGTTACTGAGGTTTTGATTTTATCTACAGCGGTAATGTGCAATGTTGGGTCAAGCATATCTCCTGTCCAGTCTACATAGCTACCTTGTTGGATATTAAAAACCTTCTGAGATATGATTGGCGGATTGTATATAACCGTACCTCCAGTTACAGAGTATCTGCCGGTAAAGGACGTACTTCCCTCCGGACTTGCTTGATAAACTAAGTTTCCTCCTCCTTGTATTTCAATTCGGTTAGACCCATCGTCAGACAAGTAGATTCCAGCTTGAGCTGCATCATTGATTGCAATGGTAAATAGCAAATCCAACCCTCCGGTTTGGGCTTTCAGCAAAGGAATTGCATCTACTTCACTGGTATCTCTAAATGACACAAACTGTACCAGTTGGGCTGTTTTATCATTTACCTGCAACGGCGAATTTTGCATTACATAGGTTACATCTGTATTGCCAAGAAGTGTCATGTTTCCTCGTATCTTCATAGCAGCCAATGATCCCTTTATCGTCGTATTTAAATCAACATACGCTTTACCAAAAATCATAGAGCTAGCCTTCTGACTCACATCAATCACCTGAAAGTCTGTCGCTTTTATTGTAAGATCCGTCAATATGTTTTCCAGATTCTCTAAGTTGACAGTACCATTCATCGTCATTAAATTATTATTTGGAGGTATCAGACTAAACTTATTGAAGTGTACAATACTATTTTCAATTGCAATATTCTGACTATCTAGCATGAAGGTGGTATTAATCATCGACACATTTACTTTTGCATCTTTGAAAAATAAATCCCCATCAAATTCATAGCGCTTATCATGTGCTACAACGTTCAAGCCTCCGTTCAGCATACCCGAAAGTGTTGCTGTTTCGTCGGGAAGAAACGGATTCATGATCTTCAATGGGAAACGATCCAACTTTACGTTGTAATGTTCGTTTTCTGTTTTAGATGCTAAGTTTCCGGAGAATACTGCACTGCGTATACTATCGATATTTAAGAACCCGGAGAATTTAGGTGTACCATTCGTCTCTGCTAGATAATTGACATCAGTCTGTAAACTTCCTACAGGATTCGATTTATAGATAAGACTATCTACCTTTATTCCGGCCTCGACAGCCATGCGATTAAGATTCGACTCTAGCTGTACGCCTAACCCTACACGTCCGCTCATCGTTGGTAAAAATGCATATGATTTACTCAAACGATCAAGCTCTATCCCTGTAATTGTAAGACGTATTGCTCCTTGTGGGATACCTTCTTGTGAATCTACAGTTGTAAGAGAAGCCTTACGTCCGTCCGACTCAAATACAACGTCTGCTTTAACCTGCTTCTTGGTATTAATATCGATAAAGTTTCCGGCATTTACACTCCATGTTTGAAATGCTAAAATCGGATTTGCCGGATAAAGATGGAATGAAAGCATCGAATCTGCAACCTGTGCATGTATACCAATATCGAGACCTTTTACATTTGATGCATCTTTATATTGCAACAATAAATCGGCAGCATTACTCTCCCAGTAACCAAAGGCTTCTGCTTCGTAAACCTTACGTGTACTTCCCGGCAGATTCTGCATTTTTAAGGAATATGTAAGACTGTCGTTGCGCTGATTGAGGTTCAGAACCAATGAGTCTATTATATTCTGTCCACTTCGAAGATTTGTTGCATATGCTTTCCCTTGGATTCCTTCCGTTCCATTATTGAATAACCATACATTGGCTTCTTTAAAGCTGAGCTTACTACTTCGTAAGTATTTTGACAACACATTATCATTGCCCGCACTCATTGAAATAGAAAAATGAGGTAAGCTTTCACTCAACATATTTGCATTGAGACGAAAGTTTTTCAGCTCTTTCAGTGTCTTATCTAAAATTACCGAACTTCGTTTCATGTAACTTTGGATATTTTCATCAACAGAGGCTGTTAGTTTTAAATCTCCCGAAGTTAATTTACTAAATATAGAATCGTGCACACCATGCGATGCCAAAACGACATCACCCAACGTGTGTACAAACTTCTCATCGGCAAACTGAATGTTATTAAAGTCTAGATTTACATCAAAATGATCTTTAAAGTCATATTGAGCTTGCCCGTTCAGACCAAACAAGATACCCATCGGTTTATTAGAGAAACCTAGCTTAAACAAGTTCAATTGTTGCACAACTGTCTTTGTTTCCAAACTTACTTTGTTTTTCGACAAGGTACCTTTATTGCTTGATGCAATATTTACATATTCATCATCGACATTTAAATCGACACCATATACAGAGTCTTTGAGAAAAGCCTTCAATGTTGCATTCTTATAAGTATGTCCGGCATTTACCAACTCTATCAAGTCTATGTTTGCATTTACAAACGAATTGGGCAACTGTAAGTCAAATCCCTTTCCTTTGATTTCTGCTTTCGCTACAATAATACCCAAGGAGTCTTTAGGTAAAAAACGCTTTAAATTAATTGTATCAATAGCTGCGTTTAAACTATATGCCTCCTCGTGCGGATTAAACATGCCTTGCAAAGCCACCTTACCTCGACGCAAACGCAGCACTAGATCGCCCATCCAGCTCCCTGAGTTCACCTGAACCAAACCATTCAACGATATGTTACGAGGAATGGCAAACTGATTACGCATTGTAGTATCCGGAAATAATGCCGGAAGAAACGTCAAATCTGTGGCTTTGACATTCAGATTCATACTCCCGCTTATTTGTTTCGTGTCGTATAGTTTGGAGAAAGATCCTTTACCTTCTATATCAAGACATTCGGGTAATACAGCGGATAAAGTGATGTTATTTAACTGAGCTAAAGTACCTCGTGCCGATGAGTTTAAAGTTATAGCTTGAGTACGATATCGATTGTAAACATCTTTAGGAGGATTGCCTGCAAAGAAAAATAAGTCTTGCATACCCAACACACCTTTGAATGCATAATCGATTGTTGCATTTGGCTTCATATCAAACAAAGAAGATGAAATCAGTACGTTTCCCTTCAAATAACTATAACCGGTTTTAAGATTTAGGTTCTCGATCTGCATTTGTGTAGAATCAATATTAATTCTACCCGTTAGCTCTTTTAACTCTATACCAGACTTCTCAGCAAAAGAAGCCTTACTAATATTAGCCTTCACAAGCAGCCCACTATTAAATACGGAATCTGCCTGAAAAGAGATCTTATCCAATACGATATCAGATGGATTAAATCCGACAATAGAATCGGACGATTTTCCAATCTTGTATGTAAATCGATTATCTGTAAGTGCAAGCTTTG
>CAMTPD010000142.1 GCA_947074265.1 uncultured Porphyromonadaceae bacterium | reverse complement strand
ACCAACCCCACTCGGGCATCAGTCTCAAGCAAATTGCCACATAAATGGTAACAAACCAGAAATCACCGCAAAGTCCATCCAGAATACGACCAATAGGCGATTTCTTACCGGTCATTCGAGCAAGTTGGCCGTCGGCACTGTCATACGAGTTTGCCCAAACCAACAGGCACATTCCTAGTATATTAATAGACAAATCATTAAAATAAAAGCAAATACCTGCTGCAACACCGATAAATATACCGAGTATTGTAACAGTATTGGGCGATATATCTAGCTTATCAAAAAACAATGCCCAACGATATCCGATGGGTCTGTAAAAGTGAATATCTATAAACTCTTCGGTGTCCATCGACTTAAGCGTCGACTCCAAAGAAGGTTTTGTTGTTTCTGTGCTCATTGGTGCTACGTTCGTTAGTTGAAGATTTATTGTTACAGACTAGTTAGAATCACACTTTGAATGCATTGTGCAATCATTGGAGCTGCCGTATCTCGACATGGAGCAAAGCTAGGCCAATCGTTAAAGTCTATAATACGTATTGTTCCATCTTCGGCAACCACACAGTCGCCTCCGTAAATGTGTACACGCAGTACTTGTGCTGCTTGCGTACAAATATCTCTCAAATAACTTTCACTAAACTTATATCCGCAAGCGATTCCGTTGATTTTTTCCAAACCAAACTTACTGTGTTTGATATCACTTGGATAAAACCAAAAAAAGTAATCGGTACCAACTACTCCGTAAAACTTCACAAGGTCTCCGACCAAGTGTTCGTTAATCACAGCAGTCTCGATACCACGCATTGCATATTGACGCAACACACTACGAGCTTCGTCGATAGAGCGCGCATAGGTTACATCCTCTTTTTGTACTGCATGAAAATCACCACGTTTAATCCAGCAATCAGAAAATCCGAGTTCTTCAAGATCGTGTGTAGATTCGAAGTTGGTTTTCTTTATTATTGATTCAGGGTGTGGCACATTGGTGGTCATCAACAAACGTGTCATTTTCTCGCGCGTACAGTTTTCAATACCAAAGCCAGAGTGTACAACAATAGCTCCGTTCGATTCTAATTGTTGAAGCTTCTTTATACTTCGCCAATCGCGAACCATATTAAAAATAAACTCTTCTTTTATATCTGAGTTTAAAAATTCATCTTCAGTGTATTCATTGACAACAAATCCATTTTCACGCAAATAATTTGCCGACATATTAAATATGGCAGCATCGTTATCAATATGATTGGGTGAAAACTGATTTGCTCTTTTAATACCTGCTATTTCGATTCTATTCATTTCAATTCTGTTTCATTAAGATCTTAAGAATGCTTCTGCTTTCTCAATATCCTCTGCATGATCTACATCTACAATTTTCGCAAATGGGAAAGCGGTTAGCTTTAATCCTTTTTCAGCAAGTAATCGCTGATAGTTTCGCATCCGATGTATATTATTTTCCATTGCATCTTTCAAGACATCAATTGCCTTTGGTGTAAGACAATAAATACCCCCAGAGATATATTTACACGTTCCGTCATTTTGATCCAGGAAGTTCTCTATCTGATTCTGGTTGTCTGTTTTAATGTACAAAGGCTTTTCGTCATCTATATAATCAGTCACAGCCATTACACCTTCTTCGGCGTCTGCTTTTTCACAGTATGCGATATATTTCGCAAATTCATCTTCCTTGAAGATGGTATCTACTGTAGTAAGGCAAAAGCGTTCACCTTCAAGAAATTTGCTTAACTCAAAAAAGCTATGCATCGAACTTGGTGTAGACTTTACTACTAAATTGAATGGTACTGATATTTTTTTATTCTTTAAATGTTCTTGTACCTGAAGCATTTCTTCGTTTACAATGACTGTAATTGAAGAGGCATTATTCTTTTCAAATATATCAATTAGGCGATCTATCAATGCAACTCCATTGAGTTTCACGAGAGGTTTAGGTAACTTAACACCTTCTTGAGCCAGCCGAGATCCTTCTCCGGCTGCTATTATAGCATAGTTCATATCTGTTAAACTCGTTTTTTCTTAGAGCTTGCAAATTTGTCAATTAATCTATGTATCACAAAAGTTTCAATTGAAATTAACACATATTTATCAACAGAAATCAACAAATTTGACACTCAAAGCCAAAATATTACTCACATTTGTAATATCTGAGTAATATCATCGTTGTATCGAAGTCTCGCTAAACACTAGTACGAATATGTAACAACAGACCTTATAAAAGGTTGCAAAAATACAATAACTCAAGCGAACTACTCGAGTTATATTATGCGTATGTGCCTAGATATAAATGTAATTTATTTGCATTATGCCGATAAAATAAATTGCCGCATCATAAACAATGAATCGCTTGATGGGCATCAAACGATTTACTCTTCGTTAGGTTCGAATCGTCAGGTGCCGATCTGACGATTCAGTCTTCACTATGTTTAAATCGTCAGGTCGGCACCTGACGATTCGCTCTTCATTGAGTTTATTTTAAATCATCAGTTGGTTTATCTTCCATCCTCTCAATGCTTGTACTTCATAAATGCAAAAAGCCTTTGAGTTGCAAACCATGTTTTACCATGTTGCATCTCAAAGGCTTTCATATCTGAGACGTAGTTATTATACGTTTGTCATTACGATATCTTCATTATCGTCTTTTGTAAGGTCGAGTTTTACATTATCCGAACTTCTGTCGAAGTATTGTTTTCTCAACGGATTGGCTGTAGCCTCTCTGTAACTTACACGGTTACGATAAATATCTAGTGCTGCATAAAGTGCTTTTCTAAACGACTCTTCAGATGCAACATTCTGACCTACGATCTCGTATGCCGTACCATGTGCAGGTGAAGTACGCACAATTGACAACCCGGCTGTAAAGTTTACACCATCTTCCATTGCTATGGTTTTGAATGCTGTAAGCCCTTGATCGTGATACATTGCCAATACTCCGTCAAATTTATCATACGACGAAGAACCGAAGAATCCGTCAGAAGCGTATGGTCCGAAAGCATAAATGCCTTTTTTCTCAGCTTCTTTAATTGCCGGGATAATGATATCTTCCTCTTCTGTTCCTAGCAAGCCGTTTTCTCCGGCATGCGGATTAAGCGACAATACGGCAATGCGTGGACATTCGATTCCGAAGTCGGCCTTCAACGAATGGTTGAAAATATTCAACTTCAACAAGATCTCTTCTTTGGTTACTTGTGTCGGTACATCCTTCAAAGGAATATGCCCTGTAACAAGTGCTACGCGTAGGTAATCGTTCATCAAGATCATCAACGAGCGACGACCGTTGCCAAACTCTTGTTCAAAGTATTCTGTATGCCCCGGAAAGTGAAATCCTTCGCGTTGAATATTATGCTTATTGATCGGTGCTGTTAAGATCACGTCTATCGCTCCGCGTTGCGCATCGCTTACAGCCGCTTGTAGGGATTGAAGAGCTGCTTCTCCTCCGGCAGGTGTTACCTTCGAAAGTTCTACTTTCAGGTCTTCATCTACACAGTTGATCAAATTCACTCGGTTTGGTCCCGCATCTTCGGCACTGTTTATAATATTTAGATTGATTGCCGGCAACTCCAACGCTTTGCGGTGGTAAGCAGCAATTTTAGAAGATCCATAAATTATCGGAATACATAGTTCTGATAATCGGGAATCGGAGAATGCTTTCAGGATCACTTCATATCCAATTCCATTGATATCGCCATGAGTAATTCCTACCTTTATTAGATTGTTTTCCATATGAACAATTGTATCTTAATTTTCAACCTCGTCACTAATTGGAGCAGGCTGAGCTTCGACTGTTTCTTTATCTGATTTAAATTTCAGTGTATGCAATGCGCCTTCCAATTGTCGTACAAAGTTACGTTTTTTCTTTTCTGGTGCATATACAAATCCCTCTACTACGATTACCTGGTTGGTCGATTTATCCAAGCGTGCAATACACACGAAAGGACCACCCATTACAGCGTTTTTCATTTTCCACAACCCGCGTAGTTCGGCTGCATAGTCGCCTCTGAAGTTGAGATCTTTCATTACCGGAGGAATCAACGTTTCGGTTACCATATAAGAACCTTCCGGACCACCGGGAATGTTTACTTTTACAACAGAATCGCGTTTTGCAATCAAGTATTCTTGTGTAAAGGTTTTAGGATCTGTGAATGGGAATGAGTAGATTAATAAGTCGCGACGACCCGAACCGGCATCGTTTGAGAACCAGATAAAGTTTTCGCCTCGCTTCATTTTATTCAATTCTTGAGGAACTCTAAACTCTACACCAAACACATCCATTACCGTATCGTAAGCTGCTTTGCTGTATCCGTCTTTAAGAATCGCTTCTACACGTTTCAACTCGTTATTAACAAACAAGTCTACAATGTATTGCTTCTTTTCGTCAAGCAATGCCTTCATTGCTGCATCATCCGGTGCTTGAATCTTTACAATCAACTGATTTTTAGCCCACAAATCGCGCGAGAATGAAACTTTTCCTTGCGAATAACGTTCTGGATTGATCTCTACCAACACGATGTTACGAACCAGCTTCATGATTCGGTCAAAATGTTTTGGCGGAGTGTAATTGATCTTAAACAAAGGTTCGCTTTGAGGCAACCCCGGAACATCAGCATTAAAAACATTAAATACTTCGTCACCGATCGGGCTTTTCCACTGAGCCTGATCCATTACAAGTACCAAATCATAAGGTGCACCTGTTGAATTAACAAATATCGGCGCGCCATCCTTACATGAAGTAATCCCTACCATCATGCAAACAAACAGAATCAGAGAACTTAGTCGTTTCATAGTAGATGTATTTATATTATTAGCAATTTTCTATGCCATTTTGTTCTTGCTTTTTCGCAGTAGATAACATTCCACATGCTGCAAAGATGTCTTCTCCGCGTGAAGAACGAATGGTGCAAATCACTCCTTTCTTTGTAAGATAGTCTCTAAACGCAGTCATATTCTTCTCATTCGAGCTTTGCAAGTCAACATTCGGAATTGCGTGGAAACGAATTAAGTTTACACGACAATGCAATCCTGCAACAAGTTGACGCAAGGCTTCTGCATGACGCAATGTATCATTGAAACCTTCAAACATGATGTATTCGAACGATACGCGTCGTTGATGCTCGAAGTCGTATTGCTTGATCAAATCGACAACCTCTTTTACCGGAAACGGCTTTTCTACCGGCATGATCGACAAACGTTCTTCCGGAAATGGAGAGTGCAAACTCAATGCCAAATGACAAGTGCTTTCTTCCAAAAACCTTTTCAAACCTTTCATCACTCCAATTGTAGATACAGTGATTCGCTTCGGACTCCAGGCATAACCATAGTCGGCTGTTAGAATCTCAAGAACCTTAAATAAATGCTCTACATTATCGAGAGGCTCACCCATCCCCATAAAAACAAGGTTGGTAAGTTGACTCGACTCCGGAATAGACTGAATCTGATTTAATATTTCATTGGCTGTAAGATTTGCTGTAAATCCTTGCTTACCTGTCATACAAAACAGGCAATTCATCTTACATAGATCGGAAGAGCACACGTCTGAACTCCAGTCACTCCGGAGAATCTC
>CAMTPD010000141.1 GCA_947074265.1 uncultured Porphyromonadaceae bacterium | reverse complement strand
AATCAAAACCGGAGATAAAGATGTAAAAGCTTCGGTATATGTGCATGATAATAAAATGTTGATTTCGATAGGGAACTATACAGATATCGATAAGTCAATAAGACTATCTGTTGATCCTACTGGTAAATATGCAAACTTTAAGAATTGTAAGCTTCCGGCTATTTCAGAATTTCAAGAATCAAGCACGTGTCAGATAGGGGATTTATTATCCATTCCTGCACGAAAAGGACTTCTTATTTATGTAGAGCCCTGACATTAATCGGAATTTAGAAGGCAAAGATTGTTGATGTGGACACGAAGTCCTTGTCTGATCTGAAATAGAGCAACCAGTTGTAATAACATAAAAAACTATTTAAGGAGATCCGGGTTTTATTAAAAAGCCCGGATTTTTTATTAGAACATACGTATATGCATATGGGATCTGACTTGAGTTTTGTAACGAAAATATTCAAAAGGATTGAGATCTTACCAGCGATAGCAAAGTCTGTAGCAGTATTGCTTTCTTATTGGCTAGGGAGTTTTCTTACCTTTCACATGCATGAGAATACTGCTTATATTGGAGCAATGCTAGCTTGTACCTCTGCAATTGTTGTATTACAAAAGGAAGACTTGAAAGGCTCCTTTCGCATAGCATGGTTGCGTGTTGTGGGAACCTTTATTGGAGCTGTTATGGCAATTGGTTATTTATTATTATTCCCTTTTTCGGTATTAGGAATGGTTGTTGCCGTCTTTGTCTTAGATCTGATTTGTATGATGCTAGGCGTTCCCGATAACGGGAAAATGGCAGCGGTAACTTTAGTTATAATTTTGATTGTTTCAATTTATTCGACAAATCTATCTCCTATACTTAACGGGACGCTCCGTTTCTTAGAGTCTGCTATTGGTACAAGTATTGGCTTATGTATGGTTTGGGTACTAGGATACATAGATCGTAAAAAAAGCAATTAGGCTAAACTTTACATGCTAAAAGACGTTGTTCTACATATAGATATTCAACTTTATCAATACAATCATGGAATTGAACGTACGCATCGAAGATAATCGCTATATGGAAAAGTTTTTTCATCGATTTCCTCAGTATGAAACAGATATAAAAGCCAATATTTTCACAAAACTTCCTGATATTATCAATAATAGGCCATATAAGATAAAGCCGGCATATCATCTAAAAAGAAACAATCATACAATTTATGAATACAAAGTTGTTGTCAAGAATGCGAACTTTAGGGCTGCTTATATCCAAATTGGAGCAGATGTCACCGTGTTCTTTATTTCAGATACAACAATAAAACGTCAATTTGTAAGTTTACTTGAAAAAACATCATTGGTAGATTAAGCGCAGTTGGATATAATGCTCGTTGTAGGATAAGGCAAACACATAAAAAGCTCTAGAGGCAATGGTGTCTAGAGCTTTTCGACAGAAAGATCTGATTGTTTTATAGAAAGAACATATCGGAGGAGCCTAATGGAGTTGCACCCTCCTTTAAGTCTGGTGTGAAAGTCGAATATTTGATAGGAGTGGGAAGGTAAACTGTTTTACCAAAATAACTTTGTACAGTTTTAAGAGCAGACTCAGGAGCCTCCTTAGGAGGCAAAGGTAATCCTTCTATTTGTTGATCAGTATAATAGCCTAAATCCTGTATCCACATTGTGATACGAGCCAAATCAATATGTACATGATAACTACCACCCTCTATCGATCTTCTTTTTAAAGCCTCCATAACTCCAGCTGTACCTAAAATAGCAGCAATAGCATCATTCAATAGATACGATGGAGGGAGTTTAGGAAAATCAATACTACCTTCTCTAACAGCTGCTCCTGTTGCAGATGATGCTAACTGGTCAAATCCTCCATATTCACTCCATTCACCGTTCATACCCCATGCTCTAAAATCGAGGATAATAAGCCCTGGTCTTTTCTGAGAAAGTTTCTCTAACGAGTAACCCTTCTTTTCTAATCCCATATAACTATTTATATAGACGTCTGATTGCTCAAGTGTTTCAAAAAAGACTCTGACGTCATCTGTATTATTCAGATCACAATAAGCTGAGCGTTTTCCTATATTTGTCTCAGCAATCATCCAATTAGGATCTGCATGGTAAGGAGAAGAAATGTGTAACACGTCAGCTCCAAGTTCTGCCATGTTTCGAGCCGACACAGGCCCAGCTATTACATGTGTATTATCTAACACCTTCAAGCCATGCATTGGTAGATCCTTATTCTTAATCGGCTGAAGGTTTTCCTTTGGAGAATCTCCGATTTTAGTTATTGTTACCAATGGCGTGTTTCGTAAAACCTTACCTTGCGGATGCTTTTCCCATTCATCCCTTGTTCTAACTATCACAGCAGTACCTCCTTTGGCTGTAATATTATTTTCGAGTTCTTCAGCTGTAAAATTAAGAGTTGCTTTGGCCATTTCCTCTTTTATTGGAGGACATTCCAATACCTTACATACAATATCTCTTAGATCGGGATAAATTGTTACATAAAAGATCCATTTGTCATCTTTTGTTTTGTAGAATGTGCTATTACCAAGAAGATTAGGATCTTCAGCCATTGCTGCCACGGGATAACCGCTAACTTTGGTCATAACACCTTCCATCAATTGGTTTAAACTAGATCGGATATCTACATCTACCGATATTGGAAGTCCGGTTCTATGTTGCCATAAGTTGGCTGTAGTGTAACCCATTAAAGCATGCGCTATGGTTGTAGCTTCTGCAATTGGATTTCTTGAGGCTATAATAGGGCCTTTTCCACTGATATTCACTTTTACTTTGGAGCTGTAATCTTTGAAATGCAATTCATCAAGAAGAGATTCAAAGTTCTTTTGTAAATCTATATTCATCGATTCTCCTTTTTATAACGTTTTACATCATTGATTAATGGGCTAGAAGGATTGGTAAATAATTGATCTAATATTTCGAAATGATCGGCTCCTTCAATTTCGTGTATTGATGTTTTATATCCATACTTCTTTATTTCATTATAATAGTTTACAGACTGATCAATTAGCTCTGGCATTTCAATTCCTCCATAATATAAATGAACCGCAGGTGAGGTTGTTATTGCATTATTTATAGTATGAATAGGGCTAAGATTAATGACTTCAGCTTCATTTAATTGTAAAGCCTCTCCTACCACTTTTGTAGGTGCTATAGGAGAGAGGTCAAAGAGTCCGCTTATCGGAAAGACAGCAGTATTTATCAAAGGATGAGTTTTGTGTAATGTGGCTAAATGACCTCCGGCAGAATGTCCGCTTAAAAAGATTGGAGTTTCAGAGTCAATTCTAGTATTTTTTGCGAGATAGGTTTGAATGTGATCGAGCGCTCGTCCTACTTCTCCGGCAATAGCAGTCATTGTAGCTCGAGGTAAAGTATCCCCGTTTAATTCATTTTCTTTGGTTAGATCATATTCAATCAAGATTAAATCTATATTATTCTCAAGAAACCATTTTCCAACAAAGGCATAACTTTCCTTCAAGCCTCCTTGCCAATATCCGCCATGAATAAAGATAAAAACACCATCAGCCTTGTCCGATATCGGATTATAAAAATAATCGAAGGTTTCTCGCTTAGATAGTCCGTAAGGGATATTTGCCTCTTTTAAATAGTTGTCATATATCGGTTTACTACGTTTAGAAAAACTTTCGATATCGGCTAAAGCTTTTGATTTGCCTACATAGCCATAAATATCATATGATTCAGCATTCTTGTTCTGCCCAAGCATAGTAAGTGAATTTATAAATAATGTGATTAATAATACGACTGTTTTATTTGTATTCATAGTTATGCGTTTTTTATCTATTCATTGAAATAATTTGATTACCAACTGTTGCGATGTACTTTTGTTGGATCCCATTTGTCTTTGGATTGAAGGGGTGATGACGGATATCCGACAGGTATTATGCAAAGTGACGATATATTCTCAGGGATATCTATGTATTTTTTTACAACATCCATTCGCTCTTCGTAAGGATAAGTAGCAGTCCATACAGCTCCTAAACCTAACGACTCTGCAGCCAATAATATGTTTTGAGCGCTCGCCGCACAATCTAAATACCAATAGAATGATTTTAAAGAATCACCACATACAATAATTGCGATAGGCGATTCTTTTAGCCATCTCGCATAAGGTAGCTCGTTAGCCATGGAGTCAAGTGTAGCACGATCGTCGACAACGATAAATTCCCAAGGTTGAAGATTCTTACCACTTGGAGCAGCCATTCCTGCTTTTAATAATAGTTCAATTTTCTCTTCTTCTATAGGTTGTGGCAGAAAGCTTCTTACACTTTTACGAGCAAAGATTGTCTCAATTGTATTTTGCTCATGTTTGTTTTTATTCGTTCTACCAAAACTATATATGGTTGCCAAAATCATTAAAATGGCTAAACCTAACATTAAAAATGACGATTTCATCTACTCTGTTTTTTATAGTTATTTCTTTTGATGCTCACTAACACTTACAGCCCATTCTCCCAGTTGTTGAATAATAGGCATTACAGATTCTCCCATTGGTGTAAGCTGATATTCTACCTTCGGAGGGACTACCGGATATACTACTCGCTCAATAAGACCAAGGCCTTCTAATTCACGAGCTGTCTGAGTAAACATTTTATTAGCAATGCCAGTTATAGAGCGTTGTAAGTCTCCCGAACGCATTGCCCCATCTTTTAAATGATAAAGCATTATTGCTTTCCATTTTCCTCCAATTAGATCAATTGCTAGATCAATTGCACAGTTATATTCCTTGTTTTGGAATTTGTAAACCGACTTAACATTCTCATTTTCCATAAATTACTCTTTTTGGTATCTATTGCACATAATTGTTTGTACTTGCAAATATAGCTGTGTCTTGTTAGTTTTGCAAATGAAAAATATAAAAACCAATATGGAAAAGGTTAAATACGTTGTGAAGTTATTGACAGTAGTTTTATTGTTAGGGACTGTAGCTATCAATCGAGATGGCAGAATTATCAGTCAGGATATTGAGGAGTGGATGTCTGCTTCGGGGCATAAACAAGTTGAACCCACCGAGTGGATTACCGATGATGGCAGCCGGAAAGTGAGTTCTGTAAATATTGCACAAGATATTTCAGGGTTTGCGGCACCTACACCGGTTATCATTCAAATTTCAGATAATAGAATTATAAAAGTAGAAGCGTTGAAGAATAGTGAAACGCCGGAGTTTATGAACTCAGCTATAGAAGGTGGGTTATTGCAACAATGGGATGGATCAACATTAGAAGAGGCGCTAAGTATTCATGTTGATGCAGTATCCGGAGCAACAATGAGCTCGTTAGCCTTGATTAAGACCGTGCGGAGAACATTGGAGTATGCAGCATCTGTCGAACCTAAATCTACGATAGAATGGTTTGATTGGAAAACTATGATAGGTCTGTTGGTTATCATATTTGGTATAATGCAATCTTTTATAAAATATAAATCTAAAAGGTGGAGGCACATACAGTTGGTATTAAATGTTGTCGTTTTAGGCGTTTGGTGTGGCAGTTTTCTTTCATTATCATTAATCGTAAACTGGATTGCAAATGGAATTAATTTCTGGACGGCAATTTCT
>CAMTPD010000140.1 GCA_947074265.1 uncultured Porphyromonadaceae bacterium | reverse complement strand
CGATATCTACACCAGGACGTACCCTCTTTCCCTACACGACGCTCTTCCGATCTGACAGAAACACGTCGAAAGGAGTGGTTAGCTTCGCGTGTCTTATTAAAAGAGCTTCTTGGAAGTGAAAAGGAAGTGGTTTATAAAAGTAATGGAGCTCCAGCCTTGGCTGATGCTTCTTTTCAGATAAGCTTCTCTCATACACGAGATTTTGCAGCAGTATTTATAGCCTCTTCTTTTTCTAAAGGTATAGGGATTGATATCGAAACAATAAAACCAACAGTGCTCAAAGTGAGACGAAAGTTTGTGAATGAAGATGAAGAAGCTTTTTTGATGGAGGATAGTCTTTTGTCTCAGTTGTTGATTATGTGGTCTGCTAAAGAATCGATGTTTAAAGCGATGGGGGTAGAAGAGGTTGATTTTCGAAAGCACTTACATATTGAAGCATTTTTACCTGCTGCATCAGGATGTATACGCGCTTTTGAAACGCGAACACCCCGCAGGCAAAGTTTTAAAATTTACTATCAGATAACTGATAAGTTTGTCTTAACAAGAGTTTGCGTATCAGAATCATGATCAATAAAAAAGTAATTGAAAAAATTACTTTGATGATTGCCAGATATTCCAGGCTGCAAAGGCTTGTAATAATAGCATTTCCAATCCATTTTTTACAATAGCTCCATTTGCTTTTCCTTTTTTCATAAACAGAGTTTCATCCGGATTATAAAGCAAATCATATAACAAATGGTTTGGACCAATGTATTGGTAAGGTATGTCAGGGCAATGATCTACTTTTGGGAACATTCCTACAGGAGTAGAATTCACAATAATAGGATACTCCTCCATTATATCTTTTGTTAGATCATTGTATGTAAGCATTCCTTCCTGTGGAGTGCGTGAAACATATTTGGCTTCAATATCCAAATCGGCAAGTCCATGATAAACAGCTTTAGAAGCTCCCCCAGTTCCTAATATAAGAGCTTTCTTTTGAGTTGGCTTCAATAGGGGTTTAATGCTTTCTCTAAATCCAATAATGTCAGTGTTGTGTCCAATAAGTTTTGGCTTACCAAGCCATCCTTTTTGAAATTGAACAACGTTTACGGCTCCTATACGTTTAGCATTATCCGATAGTCCATCAAGGAACGGAATTACTTGCTCTTTGTATGGTATCGTAACATTCAGACCGTTTAAGTCGGGATTGTCTTTTAATACATCTTTTAGTTCATTGATAGAACTGATCTCAAAATTTAAATATTCGGCTTTAATTTTTTCCGACTCAAACTTCGTGTTGAAGTAGTTCTTAGAAAACGAATGCTTGAGCGGATAACCGATAAGGCCATACTTTTGCATAGCGGCTTATTTTAAGGTTGCTTACTTAATAGCAGTGTACATCGTGCACACGCCAAAGGTAAATGTTTTATATGAAGTTTTAGAAAAACCGCTATCCGACATGATTTTACACATCTCTTTTCCTTGCGGAACGTGTTTGATAGACTCCGGAAGATAGCTATAAGCTCTACTTTCTTTCGATACTGATCGTCCAACTACAGGTATTACAATCTTTGAATAGATCTTATACATTTGCTTCATTGGGAAGTATTCTGGAGTAGATAATTCCAGAATAACGGCTTTACCCCCAGGTTTCAATACACGATGCATTTCGCGATAACCTTGCTCTAGGTCTTCGAAGTTACGAACACCAAAGCCGGCGGTAATTGCATCAAAAGAGTTGCTTGGTAAAGTTAAGTTAGTACAATCTTGATATTCGAAAGAGATTACATCTTCGAGTCCAAGCTTTTTTACTTTATCCCGGCCTATATTCATCATACCCTCCGAGATGTCGGCAGCAATTACTTTAGATGGATGAAGCATCCGGCAAGCTTCGATCGCAAAATCTCCGGTACCGGATGCAATATCTAACATTGTAGCCGGGGCAAGACTCTTCAATGATGCAATGGCCTTTTTACGCCATAGTTTATCAATCCCCAGTGAAAGGGTTCGATTTAGTTTGTCGTAATTTGTCGCAATCGAATCAAACATACGAATGATTTGTTTGCTTTTTCTTTCATTGCTATTGTAGGGTACAATACTCTCGGCTTTATGTTTCATATTTTTATTTGTTTAAGTATTCAGTTACGTTTTTCTCGATACGAGCGATGATGTCTTCATCTTCTGCCTTAACGAATTTCTCGCCGGCAATTTTCTCGTAAAGTTCGATGTAACGTTCAGTCACGCTGTCGCAATAAGCTTCAGTCATTTCCGGAACCTGTTGGCCGTCTTTACCTTGGAAGCCGTTTTCGATCAACCATTGACGAACAAACTCTTTTGATAATTGTTTCTGATCTTGACCTTTTTCAAAACGCTCTTGGTAGCCATCAGCATAGAAATAACGAGAAGAGTCTGGTGTGTGAATTTCGTCGATCAAATAGATTTTACCATCTTTCTTACCGAATTCATACTTTGTATCTACAAGGATCAATCCCATTTGAGCAGCCATTTCTGTACCACGTTGGAATAAAGCCATTGTATAATTCTCAAGCATTTCGTAGTCTTCTTTGCTAACAAGACCTTGAGCAATGATCTCTTCTTTAGAGATGTTCTCGTCATGACCTTCGTCAGCCTTTGTTGTTGGAGTGATAATCGGAGTTTCAAATTTTTGATTTTCCTTCATTCCTTCAGGAAGAGCGATTCCGCAAAGCGTGCGAGCGCCAGCTTTGTATTCACGCCAAGCACTACCTGTAAGATATCCGCGGATTACCATTTCAACTTTGAACGGTTCGCACATTAAGCCTACAGTAACCATTGGGTCTGGAGTTGCAAGCTTCCAGTTAGGAACGATATCCGAAGTTGCATCAAGGAATTTTGAAGCGATTTGATTAAGCACTTGTCCTTTGAAAGGAATTCCCTTAGGCAATACCACATCGAAAGCAGAGATACGGTCTGATGCAACCATCACCAATTTTTCGTTATTGATGTTGTATACATCACGCACTTTACCGTGGTAAACACTTGTCTGATTTGGAAAGTTGAAGTCTGTTCTAACTAAAGCCTTTTTCATAGATGTTACTTATTATATAGTGTGTCTATTTTTGTTTTTGATTCTTTTGTAATGGCCTCTTTTTTATCCTTAAGTTCTTTTTTGTCGAACTTGTCGTAAGCATCCACAATACGTTGCACCAATTTATGACGTACAATGTCTTTTTTATCAAACTCAATTTTCCCGATTCCTGAAACATTCTTCAAGATCTTCATAGCTTGTACAAGTCCGGATGTTTGAAAAGAAGGGAGGTCGATTTGAGTAACGTCGCCGGTCACAATCATCTTGGCGTTAAGTCCCAAGCGCGTTAAAAACATTTTGATTTGGTGTGTAGTTGTGTTTTGAGCTTCGTCGAGGATAATAACGGCATCGCTTAAGGTGCGGCCGCGCATGTAGGCAAGGGGAGCAATTTGTATAATATTATTGTCCATGTATTCTTTGAGCTTAGCTCCGGGAATCATGTCTTGTAAAGCATCATACAAAGGCTGCAAATATGGGTCGAGCTTGTCTTTCATTTCACCGGGAAGAAATCCGAGTTTTTCCCCGGCTTCAACAGCAGGTCTGCTCAAGATGATTCGTTTGACTTGTTTCGATTTCAATGCTTTCACAGCTAAGGCAATTGCGACATACGTTTTACCGGATCCGGCAGGACCTATTGCAAAGACTAAATCGTTAGTAGCAAATGAGTCGACAAGTTTTTGTTGATTTTCGGTTCGGGCAGAGATTGACTTCCCGTTCATTCCATGGATAATCAGGTTGTCTTGTTTTACTGCAGGAAGTTCTTTTCCTTTGACAATGTCAACGATAACCTCATCATTTAGTGTGTTAAATTCTTCGCAGTATTTTTCAATATCTCTGATTTTCTTCAGAAAGGTCTCTGAGTCTGTCTCATCTCCGATAACTTTAATCACATTTCCGCGCGCAACAATCCGTAGCTTTGGGTAAAGCGTTTTTATCAATTGGATATTGCTATTGTTGACACCGTAAAAAATAACCGGATCAACATTTTCAAGGATATAAATTCTTTCTATCATGTATATTGAAGCAAGACATTTTTATACCACAAAAATAGACAATATTACGGGACTCTTATATACTTTTTATATTTTTTTCGAGCATACAGCTGACAGTTTTTTTGTGTGGACTAGATAATAAGTTACATTTGCACATATTACTTAATACTTACGCTAATGAGACGATTTTTAGGAACTCTTGTGTTGAGTTCTTTTCTCCTTTCGGCTTTTGCGCTGCCATCGTGCAAAAGTGAACGCAAAGAATTAAAGCCCATAACCTATATAGGAAGTTACAACCGAGACTTCAATGATTTAAATGATTTACATATAGATGCTGCACAGCGAATTGGTATTGATCCTGTTTCGTCTCGTGAAGAAGCTAAAAAAATAAGCAGAAAATTAGTAGAGATTGAAAGTTGCGATGAATACGAACTTGATAAATTAACGCATTCCATTCCATTCTTGGTTCCGAAGGCTGCGAAATTGATCGAGGATATTGGAAACAACTTCAATGAGCAACTCAAAGATTTGAATGCGCCAGAATATAAAATAATTGTAACCAGTGTAACTCGTACAGAGAAAGATGTAAAGAAGCTCAAAAAGCGCAACGGGAATGCTTCAAATAATTCCGCACATCTTTATGGCACAACATTCGATGTTTCTTGGGTACGCTTTAAGAAAATAGATGAGTCAGATACATTAAACATTCCCCAAGATAAACTCAAAATGGTATTAGCAGGAGTACTAAGAGATCTGCGTAAGCAAGATCGTTGCTATATCAAGCATGAGCGTCGTCAGGGGTGTTTTCATATAACAGCAAGAGATTAAGACTAACAATAATACACACATAACTCAATGAGAAAACAATTTATTGCATTTTGTACGCTTGCAGCTTTGGCTCAGCCTTTGGCAACATTTGCACAGCAGCAAGGAGGTAACGTTGTAGAATATTTCGGAAAAGAGCGCGTAGAGCGAATTGACGAAGGTGTTGTTCTACATCAGTTTACGGAAGGATATTATGTTCCTGTAACTACGCGTCGTGGTATGCTTTTTACAACACAAGATGAGTTGGCTTGGGAATTGGCTAAAGGCAAATTCAATGCACCGACACAAAACAACTTGATTGCACAGAACTACGGTCTTACGCGTCAGGCGGTAAACTGGCAACCAATTGCTGCCGATTCTACAGGTAAATTTACAAGTCGAGATCTTCGCAACTCCTATTTATATACATCTTTCAATGCAGACAAAGATCAGGTTGTGTTGCTAGAGGCAGGCGGACCTACACGTACATTCATCAATGGGATGCCGCACGAAGGCGACCATTATGATTTTGCATATACATTAACTCCGTTTGTATTGAAAAAAGGGCAAAACGACTTTATTTATACACACGGCCGCTTTGGTCGAGTAACAGCTCGCTTGATTGTTCCAAAACAAGCTGTGATGCTAACTCAACGCGATATGACTTTGCCGGATATCATCAACGGCGAAACAGATAGTAAATGGGCTGCGATTCGCGTAATCAATACTGAAAACAAAGCATTATCGGGCCTTCGTATCGG
>CAMTPD010000139.1 GCA_947074265.1 uncultured Porphyromonadaceae bacterium | reverse complement strand
ACCTACTTGTAAAGCGAGCACTGGATAAAGGATACAACCTTTTCGACGTACTTCGTGCTGCTTCTTACAATGCGATCAAGCACTATAATATGAAAGCAGGCTTGCTTCAAAGTGGAGATAACGCCGACTTCATTGTGGTAGACAACTTGAAAGATTTGCATATCCTTTCTACATACGTAAAAGGCGAATGTGTCTATGACGGAAAAGAATCAAAGATCATTGCTCCTGTTTCGAAGGTAATCAACAACTTCAATATTGAGAAGATCGAAGAAAAAGATCTTGCGGTTTATCCCGAAACCAATCGCATCAAAGTGATTCGTTGCTTCGATGGCGATTTAATTACCGAGTGCGAAATACACGATGCAACGGTAGATAACAATAACGTTGTTTCGAATGTAGAAGAAGACATCTTGAAGATTGTTGTTGTAAACAGATACGTGCAAAGCAAACCTGCCGTTGGTTTCATCAAAGGCGTAGGACTAAAACGCGGAGCATGCGCCGTGAGCATTGCACACGATAGTCACAACATCATTGCCGTAGGTTGTTCCGATCACGAAATCTGCAAAGCAATCAACGCAATCATCGAAAGCAAGGGAGGTATCTCTGTTATCGATGGTGGAGAAACAACATTGCTTCCACTCGAAATCGGAGGTATCATCAGTAGCAAAGAGATCGATGAAATCGACTCGTTGTACGAAGCATGTAACCAAAAAATCAAAGCCATCGGTTCTACATTACACGCACCTCAAATGACATTGTCGTTTATGAGTTTGCTCGTAATCCCGAAAATTAAGATCGGCGACAAAGGACTGTTTGACGTAACCAAGTTTGAGTTTACATCATTATTCGAATCATGAATGAAGTAGAACAACACATACAATCCATTCTTTCGGTTCTTCCCGACAAGCCGGGATGCTATCAATACTTCGATGAAAAGGGATTAATCCTATACGTCGGAAAAGCAAAGAATCTAAAGAAAAGGGTTTCTTCATACTTTAATAAGAATCACGATTCTACCAAAACCCGTGTCCTCGTAAGGAGGATACGGGATATAAAATACATCGTGGTCAACAGCGAGGAGGATGCACTTTTGCTCGAAAACAGTTTGATCAAACAATACAAACCACGCTACAATGTATTGTTGAAAGACGACAAAACCTACCCTTCTATCGTTATCAAAAACGAATACTTCCCACGGGTATTCCAAACACGCAAAATCGTAAAAGACGGATCGGTATACTTTGGTCCTTATAGCTCGATCCCGCTGGTTCGGATTATGCTTGAAATGATCAAAGACCTCTACCCGATCAGAACGTGCAAATTGCCGTTAACACCCGAATCCATCGCACAGGGAAAATACAAAGTTTGCCTTCAATACCACATCAAACGATGCAAAGGTCCGTGCGAGGGTTTGCAATCGCTCGAAGAATACAACAAAAACATCGCCGCCGTAAAGGAGATCCTAAAAGGAAACATCTCGCAAGTGAGTAACATTCTCTTCGAAGAGATGCAGGCATTGGCGGGCGAACTCAAGTTTGAGGAAGCACAAAAGATAAAGGAGAAGTTCGATCTTGTGGAGAATTACCGTTCCCGTTCGGAGGTAGTTTCACCGTCGCTCAATAACCTCGACGTATTCTCGTATGCTGAAGAAGGCGACTCTGCCTACATCAACTACCTACACGTACGCAACGGATCCATTACCCAAGCCTACACATTCGAGTATAAACGTAAACTCGATGAACCGAAAGAAGAACTACTCGGCCTTGGTATCGTAGAGATGCGTACCCGTTTCAAAAGCTTGGCACGCGAAATCATCGTTCCGTTTATGCCCGATATTGAGATATCCGAAACGACCAAATTCATCGTTCCTCAGAAAGGCGAAAAGAAGAAGCTACTCGATCTATCGGAGAAGAACGTGAAGCAATATAAACTCGATCAGCTCAAACGTGCCGAGAAGTTGAATCCGGAACAACGTATGGTTCGCATCCTTTCTACCTTGCAAAAGGATCTTCAACTACACGACTTGCCAATGCATATCGAATGCTTCGATAACTCGAATATTCAAGGAACAAATCCGGTGGCAGCGTGTGTCGTTTTCAAAAAAGCGAAACCATCGAAAAAGGATTACCGCCATTTCAATATCAAAACTGTGGTAGGCCCCGATGACTTTTCTTCGATGAACGAGATCGTATATCGCCGCTATAGTAGACTGCTCGAAGAGCAACAACCCCTACCCAACTTGATCGTTATCGACGGTGGAAAGGGACAATTGCATGCGGCGGTAGATGCGTTGAAATCGTTGAACCTGGAAGCCCGTATCCCAATCATCGGTATTGCAAAACGACTCGAAGAGATCTTCTTCCCCGACGATCCTATTCCTTTATACCTCGACAAGAACTCGGAGAGTTTGAAGTTGATTCAGCAATTGCGAGACGAGGCTCACCGTTTTGGTATTACCTTTCACCGACAAAAACGAAGCAAAGGACAAACCACATCGGAGCTTGATAGCATTAAAGGAATCGGTGATAAAACCAAGACGCTTTTGCTCAACAAATACAAAAGTATCAAACGTCTTAAAGGAGCATCGTTTGAAGAGATTGTTGCTTTGCTGGGTCCGGTAAAAGCAACCATTTTGTTCGACGGATTAGGAGTTCCGACCCAATCCATAACAGAACAAAAAGAATCCTAGGCATCTCCCGATAATTATATCTAACTTTGCCTTGCAAGGATTAGGAAAACCTTTTTCACTGACGGAGCGTGAGTAAATCTGCGCACGCTCCGTCAGTGAATTCATTCACGCAGCGTGAACGAAAACAAGCACGCAGCGTGCGTAAAATCAGTCACCATGCGTTACTGAGAACGCCTTTCGAGGTGAAGCAAAAAAGAAAACACTTCCTAAAAAATAAATCTATTTCCCGCGCAGGTTGTTTCATAACAAGAAGCAATGAGCGCTACAAAACGAACAGAAAAATGAGAACCGTTATACAGCGCGTAACCGAAGCATCGGTTACAATTGATCAAGAGTTGTACTCTTCCATTGATAAAGGAATGATGATTCTTGTAGGAATTGAAGAGGCAGATACAGAAGAAGACATTGATTGGTTGGTAAAGAAGATCTCTAATCTTCGCATCTTTGACGATGAAAACGGAGTTATGAATAAATCGACGCTCGATATAAATGGAGATATTCTTATCGTAAGTCAATTTACATTGCACGCTTCTACAAAGAAAGGAAACCGACCATCCTACTTCAAAGCTGCACGTCCCGAAACCGCAATTCCTCTTTACGAGTCATTTTGTAAACAAATGGGAGAAACAATCGGAAAGCAAGTAAAGACTGGACAGTTTGGTGCCGACATGAAAGTTGCCCTCATCAACGATGGTCCCGTTACGATCATGATCGATACAAAAAATAAAGAGTAATGAGCGATATCACAATCAAAGAAGCGCAACAGCAGGTTGACCATTGAATCAAGACAGATAGAATAAGATACTTCAACGAACTTACAAATATGGCGATTCGTACGCAAGAAGTCGGCGGATTGGCACGACTTGTATCACGTAAATAGGGGGAACAAACGTGTAAGGAGAGAGAGAAGAAAAAAGATCATGGCGATGAAATGGCCGATATCTTATGGGTATTGATGTGTATGGCCTATCAAACGGGTATCGATCGTACCGAAGCATTCCGCAAAAACATCGACAAGAAAACAGCGCGCGATAAAGAAAGACATATAAACAACGATAAACTTTAAAGAGTATGAGCAAATATCATGAAGCTTTTCAAAAGCATCCATCGGTAGAAACAGCCGAACAGATTAAGGAAAATGTAGAAAAGATCCTGAGTGAAAAGTTTACCGAAAACTTCAACAAAGAGGTCTTGAAAAAAATATTCGGATTCATCGATCTTACATCGCTTACAAGCATTGATACCAAAGATTCGATCTATAAACTGGTACAACGTGTAAACGATCTTGAAGGTGAACGTCCCGATCTTCCAAGTGTGGCTGCTATCTGCACCTACCCTAATTTTGCCGAAACAGTAAAACAAGCTCTTACTGCAAACGATGTGAAGATTGCATGTGTTGCAGGTGGTTTCCCTTCTTCTCAAACTTTTCCTGAGATTAAAGTTGCCGAGACTGCGCTTGCAATAACAGACGGTGCCGAAGAGATTGACATTGTTCTTAACCTTGGTCTTTTCTTCGAAGAGAATTACGAAGAATTGAATGAAGAGATCGAAGAAATTAAACATACGTGTCGTGAAGCTAGCTTGAAAGTTATCCTCGAAACCGGCGCATTGACTACTCCCGATAATATTCGCAAAGCAAGTGTCATCGCATTGTATTCGGGTGCAGACTTTATAAAAACATCTACCGGCAAAGGATACCCTGGAGCATCATTCGAAGCAGTTTATACCATGTGTAAAGTGCTTAAAGAATACTGCGCACTAAACAATATAAAGAAAGGTATTAAAGTATCGGGTGGTGTTTCTACTGCCGAAGATGCCGTGAAATATTACACCATCGTAAAAGACGTATTGGGCGTAGAATGGTTGCATAGCGACCTGTTCCGTATCGGAGCACGCTCACTTGTCAACAATATTCTTGAGAAGATCGGAGAATAATCTTCCCATTTTATCGGATAAAAGAAGCGCGATCGAAAGTATCTGTTTACTTTGATCGCGCTTTTTTTATATATCATTTGTTGCGTTTGATAATATACTGAGCTAACAATAATAATGAATCTTTTGCATCCGAATCGGGTAATGACTCCAAACAAGTAATTGCCTTTTGATAATACTCCTCCATTCGCTTTTCGGCGTATTCAATACCACCGCTGTCTTTTGCAAACTGAATCAAGGCCGCTATATTATCTTTCGAAAACTCTCGATTGAAGATCATCGACTTCATCGATTCTCGTTTCGACTCGCAACCGTTTTGCAAAGCAAAAAGCAAAGGCATTGTAACCTTCCCTTCTCGAATATCGTTTCCTGTCGGTTTACCAATATTCATTGATTCGAAATAGTCGAAGATATCGTCTTTGATTTGAAAAGCCAACCCAAGATTCTCTCCAAACTGACGAAACAAATCGATCGTTTCATTCGAAGCTTCTGCCGATATTGCACCACATTGAGCACAGGCAGAAAGCAAAGTTGCCGTCTTTTTAAAGATTACTTGCAGATAGGTTTCTTCGTCTAGAATTAATTCTTCGGCCGTTTCATATTGCTTTATTTCACCTTCGGCAAGATCGCGTCCCAAACCCGATACCAATGCTATGATACCTAAGTTGCGTGTTCCGATAGCTTTGATTAGAGCCGTTGATAATACGTAGTCGCCCGTAAGTACGGCCACTCGATTATCAAATATTGCATTCAAAGAAGGTACACCTCTCCTCTCCTTTGTTTCATCGATGACGTCATCGTGAATCAAAGTTGACGTATGCAACAACTCGAGCAAAACAGCAGAAGTGATTGTTGTATCTGTGATTTTACCGCAACTCTTGGCCACCAGCAATACGAGTAGAGGTCGTATGTGCTTGCCTGATGAATAAAAGAGGTGATCGATTGCAGCCTGTAAACGGCGTGTACTACTTTTCAACGAATCCATGTATTCGTTATTGAAAAGCTCCGACACAGGAG
>CAMTPD010000138.1 GCA_947074265.1 uncultured Porphyromonadaceae bacterium | reverse complement strand
CGAGATCTACACCAGGCCGTTCACTCTTTCCCTACACGACGCTCTTCCGATCTGACAACCAGACAATCTTCTTCTCGATGAGCCTACCAATGACTTGGATATCGATACCGTAATGTGGCTTGAAAACTACCTTGCGAACTTTGAAAATACAGTATTAGTAGTATCGCACGACCGTCACTTCCTTGACTCTGTGTGTACGCACACAGTAGACATCGACTACGGCAAAGTACAGCAGTTTGCAGGTAACTACAGCTTCTGGTACGAATCGAGCCAGCTTGCCCTTCGTCAGCAACAAAACCAAAACAAGAAAGCTGAAGAAAAGAAGAAAGAGCTTATGGAGTTTATCCAACGATTCAGCGCCAACGTTGCAAAATCGAAACAAACTACTTCTCGTAAAAAGATGCTTGAGAAACTTAACGTGGATGAGATCAAGCCATCTTCACGTCGTTATCCGGGAATTATCTTTACTCCTAACAGAGAGCCGGGCAACAGAATCCTTGAGGTAAAAGGTCTTTCTAAAAGCATTGAAGGCGAACTTCTATTCAAAGACGTAAACTTCAACATAGAGAAAGAAGACAAAGTTGTTTTCATCTCGAAAGATCCTCGTGCAATGACAGCATTCTTCGACATTATCAATGACGAATTGAAAGCTGACGAAGGTACGGTTGAATGGGGACAAACCATCACAACGGCTTATTTGCCACTTGACAACTCACAATACTTCAACTCGGAAATGAACCTTGTAGACTGGTTGGCTCAGTTCTCTGACGACACCAACGAGGTTTACCTAAAAGGATTCCTTGGTAAGATGTTGTTCTCTGGCGAAGAGGTTCTTAAGAAAGTTAGCGTACTTTCAGGGGGTGAGAAAATGCGTTGTATGATTGCTCGTATGATGCTTCGCAATGCCAACACAATGGTACTTGACTCGCCAACCAATCACCTTGACCTTGAGTCGATCCAGGCATTCAACAACACGTTGAAGACTTTCAAAGGAAACATCTTGATGACGTCGCATGACCACGAGTTTATCCAAACCGTGTGTAACCGTATCATCGAGCTTACTCCAAACGGAATCATCGATAAGATGATGGATTACGACGATTACATCACCGACGAAAACGTGAAAGCACTTCGCGAAAAGATGTACAAAAAGTAACAAACACCTTATTGGTTTCACAATATTTACCCTGCTTTGCCGGTTGCTTTACAATACGCAACCGTGCAAAGCAGGGTTTTTCATTTTTTGTTTCGTAACTTTGATGCCTCAAAACTGCTTTGCGCAATCGAACAATCAAGTTATGATTAAGAAAATAGCACTCCCTATCAAGTTGTTTTTATCGTTGTTGCCGCTTCTTATTATCCAGAAGCCGCTGTTTATGTTGTTTAATCGCAGCGAAACGCAACAAATGGGCTTCGGCGATTTTATAGATGTCATTTGGCACGGACTTCCGCTCGACTTTACCGTTGCGGGATACATTACAGCTCTTCCTCTGTTGATGATGCTTGTTTCGATCTTCTGGCATACTAAGCTATTCAACGCCATCCTCAAGTATTATCTCATTATTATATGTGCACTCTTGGCTGTGATCTTTTCGGTCGATCTCGAACTATATGGTTTTTGGGGATTCCGACTAGATGCAACGCCCTTCTTCTACCTTACCAATCCGAAGTTGGCTATGGCATCTACCAACATTTGGGTCATTATGCGTCAAGTGTTGATTGGCATACTCTATGGATGGGTGGCATATAAATGGCTGAAACGATTTGTAATTTCAAAAAACACCAGCTTTACGTCGCGCTGCAACCCGATCACAACTACTCCTGTTGCTCTTTTGCTCGGAGGATTGGTATTTATTGCAATTCGTGGCGGAGTTACCGTATCCACAGCCAATGTAGGTATGGTGTATTACAGTCCGAACCTCTTCTTCAATCATGCAGCCATCAATCCGGCCTTTAGCTTGCTTTCGTCGGTTTCGAAACAAAAGGCTTTTGACAAGATGTATGATTACCTGGAAGAAGACAAACGCGGCACCTTATTTGCTGGGATGCTCGAAAAGCACGACAATGCCTTTGTGCCAGACTCTGCGCAAACACTTCTTAGCAAGAAGCGTCCCGATATTTACTTGGTAATCCTTGAAAGCTTCTCGGCCAATGCGGTAGAAGCACTCGGTGGCACTCCGGGCATTACACCCAACCTCGACAAACTAAGCAAAGAAGGTATTTTATTCGAAAACTTCTATACCAATACATTCAGAACCGATCGCGGATTGGTTTCTGTCATCAACGGCTATCCGGCTCAACCGTCTACTTCGATCATGAAGTATCCGGCCAAGAGTCAGTCGCTCCCTTCCCTAGCCCGCTCACTCAATCAAAACGGCTATCGATCGGAGTTTATCTATGGTGGCGATATAAACTTTACCAACATGCAGTCGCACTTCAGGGCCGGCGGCTATGAACGCATCATTAGCGACGCAAACTTTCCGCTGTCGGACAAGCTTTCTAAATGGGGAGCAAACGACGATGTCACCTTCAAATGGTTGTACAACGACGTGATGCAAGATACGAGTAGCATGCCGGTATTCAGAACCTTCCTTACATTGAGCAGCCACGAACCCTTTGAGGTGCCGTACCATAAGTTTGAAAATCCGTATCTCAACACCGTTGCGTTTGCGGATAGTTGCATCGGCGTGTTTACAGAAGAACTCAAAGCCTCCGGCAAATGGGACAACTCTTTGCTGATCTTTGTATCGGATCACGGATTCAGATATCCGGACACACTCGACAACTACACGCCTGCCCGCTACCACATCCCGATGATTTGGGCGGGTGGAGCTATCGAACAACCGAAAACAATAGAGCGTTACGGTTCGCAGATCGACCTTGCAGCCACCCTACTAGGACAAATGGGCATCGACTACAGTGAGTTTGAATTCAGCAAAAACATGATGAATCCCGACGCTCCGCAATTCGCCTATTACAGTTTCAGCAACGGCTTTGGCATTCTCGACTCTACACAAAACGTGGTGTTCGATGCCGACTCTAAAACGATACAACTTGCACGAGACTCTGCTACGACACCTCACTATGCCGACAAAGTAAAAGCGTTTGTACAGTCGCTCTACGACGATCTGGGCAAACGATAACCCAAGGAAAAACAAGTAGTCTTAGCGTAGCAATCATTCCTTCAAAGTAATTTAATAAAGGATATACATATGAAAAAAGAACCGAAACTGTGGGAGGTACTTTCCTCCGACTACCTGCACAAAGAACCATGGTGTACATTGAGACGAGACTCCGTTAAGGTTTCGAACGGAGCTATCATTCCCGATTATTATGTCTTGGAATATCCAAATTGGATCAACGTGATTGCCATCACCAAAGCGGGTAAGTTTCTGTTCATTTATCAGTATAGACACGGTTTGCAGCAATACTTCTACGAATTGACGGCCGGTGTATGCGATGCGACAGATCAGTCGCCGCTCGAAACGGCACAAAGGGAGCTGCTCGAGGAAACCGGTTATGGCAATGGCGATTGGGAGCAATGGTCGGTACTATCGGCCAATCCGAGCACACATACCAACCTTTGCTACTCGTTTTTAGCTACCAATGTAGAGAAAATAAGCGAGCAACATCTCGATGCAGCCGAAGACTTAGAGGTGATAGAACTTGACTTGGAAGAGGTAAAACAGTTGCTATTTGACGACAAGATAAAACAGGCACTTCATGCCGCCGCTCTTTGGAAATACATGGCGGTAAACAAGCTTATTTAAAGAACGACAAGAGCTCACATGCCCCTATCTCTCTTCACTCGAATAAATACCAAACACATCAAAATACAGTAAGTAGTCGTTTTGCTTCTTTTTAGAAAGGTCTGCGTGTAAGATCTTTTACTTCTTTTCCATATGCAAGCCGCTTCATTGGAGCAAAAAGCATGCAAGGTTCTTGCAAAAACTTCATTTGGTTCTTGCAAGAACCTTGCATCGTTTGTTCGAAAACCTCTTTAGGTTCTTACCACACGAGCCCACCATCTGGCAAATAGCCTCTGACAATGTCATGATAATGGCAAATCGTCTTCAGTGAAAACGCAAAAACGTCTTCGACGAAAACACTTTTCTGTTTTCATTGAAGACGTTTTCGTTAGAAACCGTACTTGATAAACGTTGTTTCTTTCTGACGCTGTTATTTGCCGCCGATTATACAGTGATTGTTTTGCAGGCCAATGTAAGCGAGTTAAGAAAAGCGTTGCAACGTGAATAAAGTATGCACGTCACAACGCTTCATTATTCTGATTTTCTCATCACTATTTACAATAAGTCGTATCACCTAGGGTTCTTTTTGGCGAGAACCTCAAAAAGAATGCTCTGTCTTGTTACGAAGGCGTGATAAACTCAACCAGCCCTTTTACCAAGTCATCGTTAACAGCTAGTACAGGAATCTCATTCTTTTTGGTTTGTTCCAATACATCAATGCCCGTTGCCTCTTTTACAACGAAGTTTGCACTATTGAGAACCAACTTCGATGCATACGGATTCCCGATCGACAACATCTCGGCATCTTTGTCCGAAACCATATTACAGGCCTTTGTTTGTACGATCAAAGTAGGCATATCGAGTTTCTTAATCTCTGCTTGCGGGTCGTATTTGATCCAAGACAAGAAGTAAGGCTTCATGACCGAACGCACCATGCTTTGCGCAATCGGGGTGAGTGCTTCGGTGGTCTTGCCTTGTACTAACAAATCGGCTGTGTTGGTTGCCGTATTGACAACGCTATTTACTTTCGAGTCTATTTTTACTTTTGCTTGCTCTTTTTGCTTGTCAACCTCATTTGTCAGTTTCGTGTTCAACTGATCTCCCACATCTGCTATCGACAAGGTATCTATTTGTTTTACGAGATTTTTAGCTCCTGAAACCAAACCTCCGATCGACTTTTTCTTCTTTGTTACTTCTTCGACCTTATTCGTCAGTTGAAGTTTTAAGATTTGATCGGCCGGACGTCCTGCTCCATCTATTGAAACAAAACCGCTTACATCGGGATTGTTCTGACTTGCGATCATCCCCACCAACGAACCTTCGCTATATCCGATTACAAAGAGTTGAGAAAAGAGTTTCGATGTGGTAAGTGAGTCTATCAATGCTTTTGCGTCGAGTACATAGTCATCGAAGTTTAAGGTTTCTGCAGTAGGAACAAGGTCTTTACTCTCTCCTACTCCACGTTTGTCATAACGCAAACTTGCAATTCCGTTTTTAGCCAATTCATCGGCCAATACCTTTAAGGAGTAGTTTAAGTTGTCTGGTAAGTTGCCGTCTCTATCCATCTCTCCCATTCCGGGAATAAGCAAGGCTACCGGTCCGAAATCGAATCCTTCGGGAATCACCATTGTTCCTTTTAATGCACCATTGTCACGAGTCAAAGAAAAGGACTCTTCTGCTGCCTTAGTCGTTGTTGCAGCTAACATAAACAAAACAAAAACAAGAATTTGCTTCATGATAATGCCAAGAATTTAATATACAAATGTAATTATTTTATCAACTCAATAATGGTTGCTTTATATTATATCTTACTCGCTATAAATTTGTTGCGTATATATCGCGAAAGAAACAAAAAAAGAGCATCCTAGCCTATAGCCAAGATACTCTTTTAGTATATC
>CAMTPD010000137.1 GCA_947074265.1 uncultured Porphyromonadaceae bacterium | reverse complement strand
ATCGCGCGAGGTAGAACAAAACCTCGAGTACATAGCAGACAATGCAGTTGTTGATTCCGGTGTAGATGCCAAGGCATATCAATATCATTTGGTAGGGGTTGCCAGCGGCACACCAATGTCGGTATTGCATACCGGATTCAATTACTACAACTTAAAGAAAAGGATTCTCGTGCTTAATCAAAAGCGGTCGTGCAGTATTGCGCGTGCGAAATACGTATTGATCGTTCCGATATGTATTTTATTTATCGCCACGAATAGCATTGAGACTGTAACGAAACTGGCCAACTCTATGGTGTCGGAACTAAAAGAGATCCCGGTTCAGTTGTCGGCAGTAAACCCTTTAGCTCAAGTTAGTTTGCCTCACGTTATGCAACAAAAACAAGCAGAGCAACCTGTATCGTTGGTGGTAGAGAAACCGGCGCCAAAACCATTAGACCCGAACGAAGAGATTTTTGTTACCGTAGAAGACATGCCGGAGTTTCCGGGAGGACAACGCAGCCTAATGGGCTTTATTGCCAGAAACGTTAAGTATCCGGTTGTTGCGCAAGAGAACGGAATACAAGGACGTGTCGTAGTGCAGTTTGTAGTCAATAAAGATGGACAAGTAGCCGATGCAACCGTTGTAAGAGGAGTAGACCCTTCTCTTGATAAAGAGGCGTTACGAGTGATTAATGCAATGCCCGACTGGAAACCGGGTTCGCAACGAGGTAATCCCGTAAATGTAAAATACACGGTGCCGGTACAATTCAGACTACAGATGTAGCATACAAAACACAAATACAAGATATCTAGGTTGAGGCGGATAGGAGGTTTACTCTTATCCGCCTTCTCTCTGTACCCTTGTAAAATATAATAAGTCGTATTGACGCAAAACGCCAAAGAGGTTTCGGGCAAGCCCAAACAGGCTTTTTTCGATGGTTTGATCTCCTGGATTGCAGAAATCAAGTAGTTTTTCACCTTCGGAAAACAGCCTTTCCGCATCCCTCAAATCACCATTTTATGAATACAGGTCGTCTTTTTTGAGGCATCATCACTGCGCGTATGTGGTTTTGCGGTATAATAGGGCAAAAAAGCATGCAAGGTTCTTGCAAAAAGGTCGTTTGGTTCTTACGAAAACGTTATTTAGTTCTCGTGAAAACCAAATTATGTTTTCGTGAAGAGTGTAAATCGTCTTCGAGGAAAACAAAAATAGTCTTCACGGACACTTCACAAACTCTTCGTGGTGAATCAATTTACTCACCGTGAATACTTTTTTCACTCACTGCGGTGACTAAAAGTACGCACCATGCGTGCCCAGAAAGGTATGTGTGATAAAGATGGTGCGTTGTTTCGATGAGGCTGCTGTGACTGCCCCAATACCTTAGATGCTCAGCTCCAAAGCCACTGTGAGAGAGTTCGCCAAATCAAAAAGAAAGAGTAAGTACTCGATTTGTAAGATAATGAAAGCCGGTTTCGAATGTCGTTATAGACAACGTTCGGCATTGGTTATTGCCTCGCCCAAAATTGCGACAATACGTTAGATCCGAAACGATTCGAACTTTTGATCATCTAGCGAAAAAAGAACCTTTTGAGTGGTAAGAAGCGAGCTTTGGCGTTTGATTCCTTTTCGGGCAAAATAATAGGCTTTTTACAATAAGGGGCGGTTGGGAAAGGACGCAAACGAAACAAAGTGACCATAAACGCAAAAGAGGGTAACAGGCATCACGCCTACCCCTCTTTCTATTTTCGACTTTTGAAAAACTTCCTACTCGAGGAATCTCTGTATAATCAAAGAGCTACTAAACATTCGCTCTCAAAATCTGTATCAATTCGGGCACAATCTCTTGTGCGTTGCCCACGATGCCGTAATGTGCCATTTCGAAGATCGGCGCATCGGGATCGTTGTTGATGGCTATCACCGTCTCCACATTATTAATGCCAGAGGTGTGTTGTATTTGTCCGCTGATGCCGCAGGCAATGTACACGCGTGGTGAAACACTTTTGCCCGTTTGGCCTACCTGATGTGCTACCGATATCCAGCCCGCTTCTACGGCAGCACGAGAACCGGCTACCATTCCGCCGAGCAAACCGGCTAGTTGTTCCAAGTTACCGATGTGTTCTTTGCCTTGTATGCCTTTGCCGGCCGCAATCAATACGTCGGCATCTTCGATACGTTGCTTGGCAGTTGTATCGGCATGCTCTTCGAGTAAGGTAATACCGTCGTTGAGCAAAGCCGCGTCGAACGTATGTTCGATGATAAGCCCTTTACGGTTGAAGTCGGGAGTTTGCATTTGCATCACGCCCGGACGCACCGAAGCCATCTGCGGACGGTGATGAGGCGTCTCGATCGTAGCCAGCAAGTTACCACCGAATGCGGGACGTTGCTGAAGCAAGTTGCCCGTTGCGTTGTCGATACGAAGCTCGGTACAGTCAGCCGTAAGCCCGGTTTGCAGTCGAGCCGCCGCACGTGCCGAAACACCGCGCCCAAAGGCTGTGGCTCCGATCAAGATAACGGATGGTTTGTAACATTGCGACAAATCTGCCAATACCTCGGCATATCTGTTCTCAAGCATTGTGTTGAGACCGTTGTGGTTGGCATGGTAGATTTTGTCTGCACCGTAGGCGATGAGCTCGTTGCATGCATCGTAGCTACACGCACCAAGCACCACGGCCGATACGATCTCGTTATTTTGTTGCGCCAATTCGCAGGCCTTGCCAAGGAGTTGTAACGTAACGGGATTTACGGCACCGTTGTTGAGTTCGCACAACACCCAAATACCGGCATACTGACTTAAGTGAGCCGTGGTAACGTTGGCGGTTTCGATTGTAATGGCTTCTGTAGGACATTCCGAGACGCAAGCGTTGCAAAGCTGGCAGGCATCTGCGTCTATTTCGGGGTATTCGCCCATCGAAAGGGCATTGTAACTACAAGCGCCCACGCATGCTTCACATTGAATGCACGCGGTTGTGTCTATATGTAACGGGTGAACTTTCATATCAAACGGTTTCCAAGGTTATGAGTAGTGATGCCAGTTCTTTTGCATTTTCAAACATGCGCACGCTACCTGCCCGCTCGGGTACACCGGTGCGTACAACGCGAGTAGGCGAGCCGGTGAGTCCAATCTGGTCGGGATTTACCTGCAAGTCTTGCAGCCCCCAACGAACAAGCGGCTTTGTTTGCGCTGCCTCCCACTGGCGAATGGTAGGATGAGGAAGCTTGTTGGCCTCTTTGGTTACGGTTACGGCGCACGGAAGCGTAACGCGAAGCTTTTGCACACCAAGGTCGGTACGTTTTTCCAGTATAATGTCTTTGTCGCCAAGTTCGCAAATGCGTACCATGTCGGTAAGCTGCGGCAGGTTGAGTTGTGCCGCTACACCCGGTCCTACCTGTGCCGTGTCGCCATCGATGGCTTGCTTGCCAAAGAGCAAAATATCGCCCTTGCCCAGTTTGCGTACGGCTGCTGCCAATATCGCACTTGTACTCCACGTGTCGCTTCCGGCAAAGGCGCGATCGGAAAGCAATACGGCTTTGTCGGCACCGAATACCATGGCTTCGCGTAGCGCAGCTTCGGCTTGTGGCGGTCCCATGGATACCCCCCAAAACCCCAAAACCCCAAAACCCCAAAACCCCTTGAATATAACAAAGGATGAATAATAAAATGATATATTAATGAATTAGTTATTATGAATAATTCCATCATTACTCTTTCCATATCTTATTAAAACGCTTTTTCGCTTGGAAGAAGTTGATGGCACTGGATGTCCATAATTTATATGTGCTAAGCTTCCATTGTTCATCTCAGAAGAAGAATATACTGAATCAGTTATTTTTACTTCAGATTTTGCATTATGGAACGAGGAGTTCAAGGCATCACTATGCTTTGTTTTTTGTGTAGTTTGTTTTAATGAACTTTTATTAGATTGAGTCTTTCTACTACAAGAAGTTATACTCAATGCTTTAACTAGAGATGTAAATGTTTCAGTATCTTCCCCTGTAGGTAATTGATTCAAAGGCTGTGGTATAATTACAGAACTAGGTAGACAACGAGAATTATCTAAGCAACGGGAAAATTTTCTATTCTTTACACTCCCAGATTCAATACCATTATCATATGAATGATTTGAAATTTGATGAATTTTTTCATTAGAAGGTGTAAATTTACTGGGTCTTTGCATACTTGTTTTAGGCCTATGGCAAGGATTGTTATTTTGTATTTTAGAGATTTTTAAAGGATTTGCCATTTCTAATTGAGATGCACCTGGATATAAAATGCATTTATATTCACCACTTGGATTATATTTGTATATAATTCCTCTATAATAAATGATAAACATACTCAGGTCTCGCTAAAGGTCTTAATGAATTTTTACTATCATTGAGCTTTTTACGTGGTCGCTTAAAGGAATGGCTAAAAGTAGGATTACTTGTAGGAAACATTGGTGCCTTAAACTTAGTTTCAGTTTTTACACTTTTATTAATATTATTTGGTGAATCTCTCACTTCATCATTGTGGATGTCAATTATTTTCCTATGATTTTTTGAAAAATCTTTTGAAGGGGATGATTTTCCTGAATTATCAAAACTAGGATTCACGCTAGGAAACTCTTTTATTACAGCTAATATGTTATTTACTGCATCAGTAGTTTCATCATTAGTGAGATTATCAGATTCATTTGAATCCGAGCTGGAATCACTTTGTTGTAATTCTTCTTTTTTTAAATCTTCTTTTATACTCTCAAATATTTCATTCAATTTAGGTGCTTTAGATTGGGAAATATCACTAAATATACTTGGATCATGATAATATTCTTCTAGACGAATCACCCTATCGTTTTCTGTTCTATCCAATGGAACGAAATCCGCTATGTTTAATTTTACGGGATCAATTGGATTCACTTTTTTATTCTTTGTTTTCTGCCTGGTTTTATGCTTTACTATAATTCTTTTTCGTCTTCGGTTTTCAATTACTCTCTTCATCCTTGAAATATTTTCTTCATCTATAATATGTAAATTATCTGCTAAGGACTCTCCAAGATGCTCACCTATTTGTTCATAGAATTTAGAACAGTATTCTATAGTTTTTCTATCTTCATCTAAAAATCCGTAGAATGAATTTTCAAGAGTAAGACTATTCATGACATCAAATTCCCTTGAAATAACTAATCGTGCAGTGTTCATTTTTGAAGATTCTTCACTGAATTTACAAGCATAATATCTGAACATTTGTGTTCTCCTCGAGAGTAATTTTGCCAATATGCGAACTTTTACATATCTAAGCATGTGTAATGGGTAATATGGTCCATATATAAAGGAGCATTTTTTATTAGAGTGTCCATGTAAATCTATATATCCAAAGATTGCTACATTTTCTGCTTTCAGATTTCTTATTAATCGTTTTACAGCATAGACACTGGGATGCAATTTTGGGTTTGGATTAGCAAATTGCCGATTTAGATCGTGTCCTGAGAGACAACAACGATGATTCCCAATAATTACACCGTCTATGTTCATCATTGGTATTATCTTTATTATCAATTTCCCTCTGAGTTCAACTGCAAGCGGATTTGAAGAAGTTATAAATTTGATGAATCCATGCATTACATGCGACCCACAAACTTCTCCAGGATGCACAGATCGGAAGAGCACACGTCTGAACTCCAGTCACTCCGGAGAATCT
>CAMTPD010000136.1 GCA_947074265.1 uncultured Porphyromonadaceae bacterium | reverse complement strand
GCTGTACATAAGTTTGCAAAACTAACCAATGCTCCAATACTAAATTCGGCCCCTCGTGTCGAGGATATTCGGGACGTTAGTTTCTGAATTATCCAATCAATGCCGCCATTATAACGAATCATTTCAAGCATACCACCTGCTAGTATTGTAACAATAACCAACTCTCCCATTCCATTTATACCTGCTCCCATTGCAGCAGTCCAATCCCACAATGAGAAACTACCTGAAATCAGCCCTACTGTTCCAGATAATAAAATACCCATTACCAATACTGCTAATACATTAACACCAGCTACAGCTCCGACCAATACTGCCAAATATGGAACAACTTTGATCCATTCAATGGGTCCTGTCTGATACGTTGTATTCATACTTTGACCTATGAAAATATAAAGTAATGTCACAATTATTGCAATAGGTAAAGCAATACGAATATTTACTTTAAACTTATCGGCCATTTTACAACCTTGTGTACGTGTTGCAACGATCGTTGTATCTGAAATAAATGATAAGTTATCCCCAAACATAGCACCACTCACGACAACTCCTACCATTAGCGCCGTACTAATATCTGTTTTTGAAGCAATACCTACTGCAACAGGAGCCAATGCAACAATTGTACCTACAGAAGTACCTACAGATATTGAAATAAAACAAGCAGCTATAAATATACCAGCAGCCAACAATTGCTCCGGCAAGATTGATAAAGCTAAATTTACCGTTGCATCAATAGCCCCCATGCTTTTAGCTGTTTGTGCGAAAGCTCCTGCTAAGATGAAAATCATAATCATCAACATTATATTATGATTTGCCGCACCTTTACAGAACAACTCGATTCGTTGTGCCAACTTTCCACCTTTCGACATCATAATCGCTACGATAGAAGAAAGTCCGAACGCTACCGTAATAGGCATTTTATAAAAGTCTTGTGCAATAATTGATATTACAACATACGACACTAAGAATACCAACAAAGGTATTAGTGCCCAAGGGTTGGGTTGATGTTTTAATTGTTCCTGCATTTGTATTTAATTTGTCTTTACTGTTATTATCTCATGAATATTTGTAGAATAGGCCGGAGTAAGATTTTCTCGTTTTAATTTCCACCCATTCAAATTACCTTGGAGTGCTGAAGTTATTGTTCCTTTCCCCTGAGTCCTATTTATTTTATCTACGACTTCGGCTAATACTTTTTGTTTGTCTCTTGAAATAGGATCAAATAAGTTTCCTTGTATTATTGCATCAGAGACTAAATCAAACACAATAACTCCGGCCTTTTTATAACCTAATCCTTCTTTAAAAGTACGTGAAAGGGCTTCTCTTGCATATTTTATTAATTCAGCAGAATCATTTGTTGCTACAGGCAACTTTACTGTAATACCACCATTATAATATGCATCCTGAACAAATCGGTTTGTATATATAAAGACATACATACTACGAGCCAACTGTCTTTGCCGCCTCAGCTTCATTGCACAAGAATCGGCAAAATAAGCGAGAGCTTCCTCCAGTTCTTGTTTCAACTTCACCACAGAACCGAAACTTCGAGAAGTACATATACTTTTTCGTTGATCTATATCGACATCTATATCAATGCAAGATTCACCATGAAGTTCGAGCCATGTACGTTCGCCAGCTACTGTGAGATATTTTTTGATCCAAGACCGAGAAGCGTTGTAATAATCTGCAACCGTATGCTTTCCATTATTTTGCAAAAAATTACGAGACCTACGCCCCACCCCCCAAATCTCATCAACAGGAAGCATAAACACATCCGAGTAATATTGTAAATCTTGTTCCAATACGAAGACTCCTAATGTCGAAGCATTTTTCTTAGCAAAAACATTTGCTAGTTTTGCAAGTGTCTTGGTTTTGCCTACACCCACTCCTACCGGAATACCAACCGATTGTTCTACAATTTTTTTCAAGTTGGCAGCAAACTCGTAAGCACCTATATGTGTATTACTCAAATCAATAAAAGCTTCATCAATTGAATAAACTTCCACTGCAGGTGCATGCTTGTACAAGAGCGTCATTACCCGTGAAGACATGTCTCCATACAACTCATAATTTGAAGAAAGAACTTTTATATCATATCGCTTTATTAATTCTCGAATTTTAAATACCGGCACACCCATTGGTATACCTAATATTTTCGATTCATTACTGCGGGCAACAACACATCCGTCATTATTACTTAAAACAACGACAGGTTTATTTCGCAACGATGGATTAAACATCCTTTCGCATGAAACATAAAAGTTATTACAATCAAGCAGTCCGATCATCTGAGAGCTACAAATAAAGTTCTTTTTAATAAGATGCAAATTTAGATAAAATGAAAGTTCGCTCCCATTTAATGTATTCTAATTAACTAGAATATCTCCTATCTCCTTTTTACGCCACTTCTTAACAAAAAGCGATGCTTAATCAATCAATTCCAAAGGACAACAGGTTTTAATCTTTCATTTTGAATGACTACAAAACCTAACAAATCTCAGACGTTATATAAATAATACTAAAAACAACAACAAACCTTATAAAATAGGCAGCTACAAACCTATCATGACTTGTTATATTAATAGTTAAATTTGCACGTGTAATTTTTTAAATCATATAGAATATGGATAGTAAATGTCGCTTTTTGGGACTAATCGAAAATGGGATTAAAGACCATTGGGATTTGCCTGCATTTTCTGATTACAAAGGAGCCACTTATCACTACAAAGATGTAGCTCGTCGTATCGAAAAGATACATATACTTCTTGAAAAAGCAGGAATTAAGAAAGGTGACAAAGTAGCTTTGGCAGGACGCAACTCTTCCAACTGGGCAATAGCTTTCTTTGGTATACTCTCATACGGTGCTGTTGCAGTTCCGATCCTTCATGAGTTTAAGCCAGACAATATTCATCACATTGTCAATCACTCTGAAGCAAAGTTTTTCTTTGTAGGGGATGGTGTATGGGAAAATCTAAACGAATCTCAAATGCCAGATGTAGACGTATTTATGCTACTTAACGACTTTACGCTACTCAAAAGCAGAATTAATGGCATTCAAGATTTATTGAATCATATCAATGAAGCCTTCGGTCACAAATATCCGAAAAGCTTTAAGCCTGAAAATGTTAAATATCATATTGAACAACCAGATGAACTTGCAGTTCTTAACTACACATCAGGGACTACCGGATTTGCTAAAGGTGTAATGCTTCCTTACCGCAGTCTTTGGTCAAATACGAAGTTTGCAGAAGACAACCTTCAATTCATCGATTCGGGATCAAATATCGTGTGCATGCTTCCAATGGCACATATGTATGGTTTGGCTTTTGAGATTTTGAATTCATTCAACAAAGGGTGTCACGTTCATTTTCTTACTCGCACACCATCGCCAAAGATCATTGCAGAATCTTTCTCCGCAATTCGTCCAAAATTGATTCTGGCAGTTCCACTTATCATCGAGAAGATTGTCAAAAACAAAGTCTTCCCTGAATTGGAAAAACCATGGATGAAGATGCTAATGAAAGTTCCATTTATTGACACGAAATTACTCGAAATAATTGGAGATAAACTAAACAATGCATTCGGCAATAATTTCGAAGAAATTGTTGTTGGCGGCGCAGGTTTAAATAAAGATGTTGAAGATTTCCTTTGCTCAATCAACTTTAGATATACAGTTGGTTATGGAATGACAGAATGCGGACCACTAATCTCTTACGAGCAATGGGATACATTTAAAAAGGGTTCGTGCGGAAGAGTTGTCGATCGCATGGAAGTTCGAATCGACTCCGAAGATCCGGCTAATAAAGTTGGTGAGATTCAGGTGCGAGGCATGAACGTCATGTTAGGCTATTATAAAAATCCGGAAGCAACAGCCGCAACCTTCACCTCAGACGGATGGATGAAAACAGGCGATCTTGGTATAATTGACACTGATGGCTTTATTTTTATCAAAGGCAGAAGTAAAACAATGATTCTTGGTCCTTCCGGGCAAAACATTTATCCGGAAGAAATAGAAGACAAGATCAATAATCTACCTTGCGTAGCAGAGTCTCTTGTTGTAGATAAAGGCGGTAAACTTGTCGCTTTGATCTATCCCGATATTGAACTGCTAAAACACGAAGGTGTAAATATCGATGATGCAGAAAACTATATGAAAAGTCATATCAAAACTCTGAACAACGAGTTGCCGGCATATAGTAGAATTTCCGATGTTCGTATTATGACAGAAGAGTTTGAAAAAACTCCTAAACGCAGCATCAAACGCTTTCTATACCAATAAAGCTATTTAGAAACCTTTAATAATAAGGGATATGACATGTAATATCAGTCATATCCCTTTCTTTTTATACAAAAGACTACCTTAAATCTATATATTTTTTAAATTTGCAACAAATTATATGTGCTAACACCACGACAACACACAAACTGATCTTATTTATGTATTTTGAAGAACAAATTGAAACCATGCCACGCACAAATCTGGAGCAACTACAGCTTACAAGATTAAATGGCATACTAAAACATGCCCTCAATTCGGCATATTATCAAAAACTATTTCAAAACAATCCGCACTATCCACAAGAACTTTCTTCGATAGAGGAAATCACAAAACTACCATTTACAACTAAAGATGATCTTCGCAACAATTATCCGTACGGATTCGTTGCTGTATCACTAGACAAATGTGTACGTTTACACTCATCAAGTGGCACTACAGGTAATCCGACTGTTGTTCTTCACACGCAGAAAGATCTCGATGAATGGGCTAGCCAAGTAGCTCGTTGTATGTATATGGTAGGAGCTCGTAAGAACGATGTTTTTCAAAACACATCCGGCTATGGAATGTTTACCGGAGGTTTAGGTTTTCAATACGGAGCTGAACGATTAGGAGCACTTACTGTCCCGGCTGCAGCAGGAAATAGCAAACGGCAAGTTAAGTTTATTCAAGACTTTGGTACTACATGTATACATGCTATTCCTAGTTATGCAACACGCCTGGCTGAAGTAATGTTAGAAATGGGATGCGATCCGAAAAAAGACACCAACCTACGCATTCTTTTTATTGGGGCCGAACCTCATTCTGAAGAACAACGCCAACGTATCGAATCGCTATTAGGCGTAAAAGCATATAATTGCTTTGGTATGTCTGAAATGAATGGTCCGGGAGTAGCCTTTGAGTGCCAAGAGCAAAACGGTCTCCATATTTGGGAAGACTATGTGATTGCCGAAATCATAGACCCGATCACATTAGAGCCTGTCAAAGACGGAGAAATTGGAGAACTTGTACTTACTACGATCAATAGAGATGCGATGCCACTTATCCGTTATCGTACACGCGATCTTACTCGTTTTATCCCCGGCACATGTGCTTGTGGAAGAACGCATCGACGCATCGATAGATTTCAAGGACGTAGCGATGATATGATCATCCTGAAAGGTGTTAATATTTTTCCGATACAAATAGAAAAAATTTTGCTACAATTCAAGGAGCTTGGCAACAACTACCTCATCACTCTTCACACTGTAAACAACAACGACGAAATGCTTATCGAGGTAGAACTAAACGACTTGTTTACAGATGACTACTCTACACTACAGAAACTTACCCGTGACATTACTCGTCAACTTAAAGATGAGTTATTGCTTACGCCTAAAGTTAAATTGGTAG
>CAMTPD010000135.1 GCA_947074265.1 uncultured Porphyromonadaceae bacterium | reverse complement strand
CCGAGATCTACACCCGGTCGTACACTCTTTCCCTACACGACGCTCTTCCGATCTCGTCCGATGTTGTTACCATTGAGCCACATGTAGCCCGTGCCCGACGTATTGATGATGGCGCGCCATGGAATCCATACATTGCTTGGAAGTGTTGGCATGTCAAACTCAACCTTGTACCAAGTAAGCAGTCCGTCTTGTTTGCCTTTGGGTTGTACATCTTTCCCTTTGCGGGCAATCGGATCTTGTGTATTCAAGGCTACTTCGGTCCAGTTGCTTGTTGGGTTTGTCGGCATATGCCAATTATTAACAACACCTCCCAAGTCTGTTGATACCATCCAGTTGAGCGGCTTTTCGATCTTCAGTTCGCGCAGCAAACGTACCGACTTTAAAATTCCGCCGGCACCGCTACCGTTCTTTACTACCACTGCAACCTCGTTGTTGCCCGGCTTAATATAAGGTGCGATGTTTACAATAAACGGCTTGTCCCATTCATTGTGTGTTCCTACTTCTTTTCCGTTTACATACAATGAGCCTTCGTCGTCGATGCAAGCAAATTCGAGCACCGTCTTTTCGTTGGCAAGCATATCGGGTGTGAAGTTGATGTGCGTACGGTATACCGCAGTCCCTTCTTTTCCGTGGATAACCCACGCAGCAGGCCATTTCGGTTTCTCAAGTCCGGCTATCTGCAAGGTTGCCAATCCGGCAATGGTTTCCTCGTTGAGCATGATCTTGTCCCAACCATCGGTTGCGGTTGTTACGGATGCGATATCTTTTACAGGTGTTGTTACCGCTTTTACATCCCAATCTTCGATTGGTGTGATCGAGGTCTGCGGCTTGCCAAGTCCGCCTTTGCGCATTCCGCTCAACTCTTCCATCGGGCGATAACCATGTGCATGTCCTTTGTTTTCATACAGAGCAACGATGGTGTTTTTGCCTTCTTTCAGTAGTCCTTGTACGTTGAACGTGTTGTCGTTCTCGTCTGTCGAAGCTTTGGCGGCTACTTGTCCGTTTACCTCTACATACATGGGGTCGTCGGTAAACATGTCGAACAGCAAGGTGCCGTATTGTTGCAAGTCTTTATTCGATACGTTTACTTCGCTTTTATACATCGAATAGCGGCAGTCGTTTACATCCAACTCGGGCAGAGAGACGCCGTTGCGCAGCTTTTGCCAGTTGCCGTTGTAGTCTTCGTTTTGTTTCCATGCTTTAGAAACGCGGATAGCGGCAGGCAAAGACGTAGGGCGTTTCGGCATTTCGGCTTCTTGCGGAAACCATTCGCCGTCCATGCTTGAGTTTGCTCCCGAAGGCAGCACCAGTAGTTTGCTTTCGAGTGGCTTGAGCGAACAGGTTACAGGTATTGTTTTCCCATTTGCGGTTTGCACCGTAAGAGTTTGATATACGGGTTGTTTTTTGTTTTTATTGAGTACGAATAAGAAGCGCGTTTGATCTGCCGACTGTCGCAAGGCTGCGGTCATATCGTCCGTGGCACCGCTTAGTTGCGACGAAACGTCGGTGGTGCGGGTAAGCTGCTGTTCGTATTTGTTGATCAGGTTACCGATGCTTTTTACGGCTGCGTATTTTTCACCTACTCCTCCGTTTTCTTTCAACGGCGCACCGTAATCGTAGGTGGTAGTCATGCGGCGTGCACCCCAACCGGCAAAGTGGGTTCCGCCGAAAAACATATAATAGTTGAGTCCGGTGCTACCGCCTGCCATTCCCATCAGTGCCATGCCTGAGGCATGACGGCCATCGAGATAACTGTCTTCACTTAATGCACCGCCTACGGTAGAGAACCATCCTCCTTGCAACTCGCAAACGAAGGCGGGTGCATTGGGTTGTATCTTTCGAAGATCTTCGATACGGGTTTTGGCTTCGTGCATATTCCACCATACGTATTGATTATCCATGTCGAAAAGCTGACTGATTACAGGATCTTTTGAGCCGCGCACTTCGGGTGTTACGCAGGTAAACAAGGGAACATCGATTCCGTTATTTACCGAGGCATCGTACAATGCTTTCAAGAACTCGATTTTCTTGTCCGATTCCATCCCGAAGTAAATGTATTCGTTTTCGAGCTGCACCATGATAATTCCTTTCTCTCCTTTCTTCTTGCGCGAAAGCTGTTCTTCGGCAAATACGGGAGAAACGGCGTTGAACCAGTGGGTAGACCACTTGATGTGTTCGGGATGATTGCTTCGAAGCCAAAAGCTGGTGTCGTATTGGTCGGGACAAAACTTGGCTAGCCAACGCGGGTATGCACCGCCTGCCCATTCGGCACAAATGAATGGCCCGGGACGTACAATGGTATAAAGGTCAAACTCTTCGTGTGCTATCTTGAGCCAAGCTTTGAGGTCGGTAAAGTCGCACTGCGAATAGTCGTTTACGTTTTTAGGCATGTTGCGCTCGTGCCAGTTCCACGGAACGTAAGTCTCTACGGTATTAAAGCCGGCTTCTTTTATTTTAGCGAAGCGGTCGCGCCACAATTCTTGCGGACATCGAAAGTAATGGAAGGCGGCACTGAATACAAAGATGTCTTCGCCTTCTATGGTAAAACACTGATTGTCGTACTTGATGCGTTCGGGATGGCTAAACTTCTTTTCGGGGAGTTGCTGCGCCGAAACGGTTTGTGCCGTCGTGAGTAGAATACCGGCACTTGCAATGCATAGCCTACTCTTGAGGAAGGTGGAGAATTTATTCATGGATTGAGTTTATTGTTAGCTTTATTAATTTGTCTTCATGGTTGTCTTATTCAATCGAAACAAGCATGGTGTTCTTCGTTTGCCAAGAGGGTGAAAAATACAGTTAGTCTATCTCGAGAATCGAAGCTGTTGTTATTTTCATGTAGCACACATGTTGTATTGTAAATGTATGAAAAACAAAAAATGTATATTTAAGTATGCCGATCGAAATTTTATCAATTCGGCAGAAAAATGCACTATAATGATCTTTTTTGATTCAAAGGAGCCTATTTTGACGGCTTAATTATAACGGAGATTGAATGATGCAATCCCGAAAAAAAAGATCTTCATGGAAAATACAGATTTGACGAAGCAACGATAAATCATGATAAAATACACTATCATATCGAATAAACTTAACTAACTCATGAAAGAAATGAACTGGAAGAAAAACACAGGCAGGGTATTGTTACTGGCCTCTTTTTGCGTGCAGATGGTGAGTGCAAAGGATATTTATGTATCACCAAAGGGAAAGGATACGAATAGCGGTACTATGGGTAGTCCGGTAAAGACGCTGCCGGCGGCATTGGCCTTGGCGGCAACCGAATCAACTGAAGCTGTAACGATTTTTATGCGCAACGGCTGTTACGAGATCAGCGAAACGGTAGTGATCGGAAACAACGGTCACACCAACAACCTTACCATAAAACCGTATGGCGATGAGAAAGTCTCTATCTCGGGAGGCAGACATCTGAAAAAAGATGTATTGAAGCGGGTGGCAGATCAAGCTGTCGCGGAGCGTATTCGTCCCGAAATGCGTGGAAAAGTAAAAGAAATAGACTTAACGAAACTGGGTATTCCCGTGGGCGGACTAAGGGCTTCGGGCTTTGGACGTCCCAGCAGTGCGGGATGGAGTGAGTTGTTTGTCAACGAATCACCGATGCGTCTTTCGCGCTGGCCCAACGATTCTACCGTATTAATAGGAGAAGTTCTTGAAGCAGGAACAGGCGAACATGTAAAAGAAGGCAAACTTCCGGTTTTCAAATATGCAGAGTCGCGACCATCCGAATGGGTGATTGATGAAAACGTGTGGATAAGTGGGTACTTCGCACACGGGTATGCCGATGATATGATTCGCGTGGGAAGTATCGACGCGCAGGCTAAAACCATTCATCCGGCCCAACAAACGGTTTACGGCTTTATGACCGGTGCACCATGGCGTCAATGGTTTGCCGTAAACTTGGTAGAGGAGATCGATTTGCCGGGTGAGTATGTCGTAGATGCAACGCACGGTAAAATGTATGTTTACATGCCCGAGGAAAAGTTAGCGTCTTTGCACGTTTCTGTTTTGGACAAACCGCTTGTTGCGATCGAGAACCGTTCGAATGTACTGATCGAAGGGATTACGTTTGAATATGGTCGCGACATGGGAATCTATATGGAGCAAACAAACAATGTATTGATAAAAGGATGTACGATTCGAAACCTCGGTGGTTTGGGAGTTTGCATCGGACAAGGTTCTGTTACGCCCGATAAGCAGGCTTTGCGACCACATGCGGCTGAGGCCGGTGGCGAGCGAGCTTCGCGTATCGTGGGCGACTTGCTCGGTAAGGTATATCAAGATGTTTTATTCAATCGTAACGGCGGAACCAACAACGGTGTGCAAGATTGCTACATCTACAATGTAGGTGCCGGAGGTGTGAGTTTGGGTGGCGGTGATCGTGCATCACTAACCGCAGCCGGCAACTTTGTGGAGAACTGCAAGATTCACGACTACAACCGCATCGAGAAGTCGTATCGTCCGGGTGTGTGGATGGACGGTGTCGGAAACCGTATCAGCAAGTGTGATATTTACAATGCGCCGAGTATGGCGATTCTTTTCCATGGCAACGATCACGTGATCGAGTTGTGTAAGATAACGAATGTGTGTGGTGAGGTCGACGACCAAGGGGCAATCTACTACGGACGCGACGCATCGGAACGCGGCAGTGTAATCCGTTATTGCTATTTCAAAGAACTGAGTCCGCGCCACCGTGTTACGGCAACGTATCATGACGACGGTGCTTGCGATACCAAAGTGTATGGAAATGTATACCACCGTGCAGGCTCGCTTCCGGTTCTTATCGGCGGCGGACACGACAACACGTATACCAATAATATCTTTATCGAATCGCCGGTGGCAATTCATATCGACAACCGTATGCAAGGTTGGGGTAAAGGAATGGTAGCCAAAGGCGGTATTATGGAACAACGTCTCAATGTGGTGAAGTATAATCAGCCACCTTACAGCACGGCCTATCCGGAGTTGGCAAATTATTGGGACGAAGACCCGTCGTATCCGAAGCGTAATGTAATCAACGGAAACCTGTTCTATAAAATCGGGAATGTGCTCAACGGGCAATCGCAGTGGGGAGAATTCTACGACAACTGGGCTACCAACGAGGATCCGGGATTCGTTGACTGCGAAGATCCGTTGAAGGGTTTCAAACCGAATGCCACGTTGTTCGAAAGAATTCCGGGCTTCCAACAAATTCCGTTTGATAAGATTGGCTGTACATTGCCTTAAGTTGTCGTATGCTTACCAAGAAATAAACATGAAAAAAAGAGCACTATATAATTGGATGGGATTGGCTGCATTATTAATGAGCCAACCCATTGTTGCGCAGGAAGCATTCTATGTTTCTACCAACGGTTGCGATACCAACAAAGGAACGAAAGCTAGTCCTGTAAAGTCGCTTCACAAAGCAAAGGAATTAATCAAAGCATCGACCGGAAAAGATACAGCGTATGTGTACGTTGAGGCGGGGACCTACACGATGGGTAGTCCGCTTGTTTTTGACACGGAAGATACACGTCCGACGGTAATCAAAGGTGCAGGCATGGACCAAACCATTTTGAGCGGCGGCGTAGAGGTTACGGGTTGGAAACCGTGGGAGAACGGAATCTGGCGGGCAAAAGTGCCGCAAGCAGATCAGTACGGCTTTACGTTTGAGCAGCTGAGATG
>CAMTPD010000134.1 GCA_947074265.1 uncultured Porphyromonadaceae bacterium | reverse complement strand
TGATTCATGATTACGTCGTCATTAGCCCCCGGATAAGAGACATTTACCGGAATAATCGGTTTGTCTACACTCGGATATTCGCGTACACCTAGAGAGCTATAACCGATGAAACCAAACAGCATAATGATCAGCATTAATACCGTGGCAAATACCGGGCGGCGAATACTTAATTCGGAAATATTCATACGATTCTGGTGCTACGGGTTAATTAATACGATCTAAAACAACAGGCATTCCTTTTCGTAATTGCATCACGCCACTAGTCAGTAAAGTATCACCAGGTAGCAAACCGTCAATAATCTGAATACGAGATTCGGTACGAATACCCGTTTTTACTTCTTGCGGATTGGCTTTACCATTGTTGTACACATATACAATCTCTTTACCCATTTCCGGGATCAAGGCTTCGCTAGGAATAGTAAGAGCATTTGAAATCTCCTTCATATTGATTTCGATTCCTGCATAACGTCCGGCTTGCAATTCACGATTCGTATTCGGATACAAAGCGCGCGCTTTTACGGTACGGGTACTTGGATCTATTTTCGATTCTACTGCATATACTTTGGCCGTCATAGGTTCCAAAATACCCCCAATTCGAAACGTAACCTCCGTGCCGTTTTTGATAAGGCCGGCATAACGCTCGGGAAAAGAGAAGTCAATCTTCATAGGGGAGATGCAAGTTAACTTAGCGATCACCGTATTCGGAGAAGCATAAGCACCTTCACTGATGGTACGCAATCCGATGACACCGTCGAAAGGTGCACGTAATTCGGTTTGAGCAATGTTGGCTTTTACCAATTCAATGTCTGCTTCTAGCTTTTCGAGTTCGGTAGTTACCTGCTCATAGGCTTCCTGACTTACGGCATCCTTAGCAAGCAATGTTTTTTGTCGGTATACACGTTCTTTGGCAAGAGGAAGTTGAGCCTCTAGTTTGCGTAGTTGTGCTTGCAGGGGTTTGTCGTTTACTTTGGCTAGCAGGTCGTTTTTACGCACGCTGCTGCCTTCGGTAAAAAAGATATCAGTAATCTTCCCCGAAGTTTCAAACGTGAGGTCTACCTCTTCGTCGGGGAGTGTGCTTCCGGTACTTTTAATATTTTCGGACAAAGAGCTGAATTTAAGAATTTCAGCATTTACATTCAGTGCTCTACTCGCTTTGCCTCCGGAAGGAGCAGATGCCACAGGTTTGTCTACTTTTTGTCCATCACTGTTGTTCCAATCCAGTTTAGGATAGATTGCCATTCCGGCAATTAGCAGGCCGATTGCGCCAAACAACGACCATTTAACTTTTTTATTCATATGCATTTAGACGGATCATACCAAGGTCCTAACCGCAGTACGTTTAAAACCTCGGTAGGTTAAAAGTTAAGTTATTTGCGATTAATTGATTTAAGTTAGATGCTTTTCATGTACGAAGGTTTAAAGTAAAAGAAAAAAAATCGATCTCTCACCGAGTTTCGACTTCGAAATGTATCTTTGTATAGAATAAGACGTAAAGAAAAATATCAATTTGCTACTGCATGATGAATCCATTTGTTCACTTACACGTTCACTCTCAATATTCGTTGCTCGACGGGCAAGCATCTATCTCGGGGCTTGTAGATAAAGCTATAGCCGATGGAATGACCGCCATTGCGCTCACCGATCATGGTACAATGTTTGGTATCAAAGAGTTTTACAACTACGTAAAAAAGAAAAACAGCAAATATCAGTCAACCATCAGCGACTGTGAAAAAGAGCTGAACGAGTTGAAAGAGAAAGAACAACTCACCGACGAAGAACAAGAACGTTTCGATAAGCTTCAAGCTAAAATCAAAGAATCGAAAGCATCCTTGTTTAAGCCAATTTTGGGTTGTGAGTGTTATGTAGCTCCCGATCACCGTACCAATAAATCGGGTCGAGAACATCGTAGTGGAAATCACCTTGTCGTACTGGCAAAGAACAAACAAGGATATAAAAACCTCATCAAAATCGTTTCGTATTCATGGACCGAAGGCTTCTATGGCCGTCCGCGTATCGACAAAGAACTCCTGGAAAAATATAAAGAAGGACTTATAATCAGTTCTGCTTGCTTGGGGGGAGAGGTTTCTCGTCTTATCATGAAAGGAAATATTCAGCAAGCCGAAGAGGTTGCGCTGTGGTATAAAAAAACCTTTGGCGACGATTACTATCTTGAACTTCAACGACACAAAACATCTGCACCCGATGCCGATCGTACGATCTATCCGAAGCAAGAAGAAGTAAACGCTGTATTGATCGAGTTTGCACGCAAACACAATATAAAATTAATTGCGACCAACGACGTTCACTTTGTAAACGACGTAGACGCAGAAGCGCATGACCGATTGATCTGTCTTAATACCGGTTCGGATTTTGACGATCCCAACCGTATGCGTTATACCAAGCAAGAGTGGTTAAAAACCCGTGCGGAAATAGCCCAGCTCTTTGCTGATGTACCCGAAGTAATGACCAACACACAGGAGATTGCCGATAAAGTAGAGTTTTACTCGATCGACAGCAAGCCCCTGATGCCGGACTTCCCAATTCCGGATGGTTTTGCAGATAGTGATGACTACTTGCGTTATTTATCTTATCGCGGTGCAATCAAAAAATACAAACACCGAGCTCCCGAGAACTTCTTTGAAGGTCGCGACCTAGAAGCAATGGCCGAAAATCCGACAAAAGAAGATGTCGAGCTGTTTCGTGAAAACCTCGATGAAGAGGTACGCGAGCGTATCGACTTCGAGTTGGAAACGGTAAAGAAGATGGGATTCCCCGGATACTTCCTCATTGTACAAGACTTTATTGCGGCGGCTCGCAAAATGGGAGTAGCCGTAGGCCCCGGACGTGGATCTGCCGCAGGTTCTGCCGTAGCCTTCTGTTTGGGTATCACCGATATCGACCCTATTAAGTACGACTTGCTGTTTGAGCGTTTCCTAAACCCCGACCGTATTTCGATGCCCGATATTGATATCGACTTCGACGACGACGGACGCGGAGATGTACTACGTTGGGTAACCGAAAAGTATGGAAAGGAGCGTGTAGCCCACATCATTACTTACGGTACAATGGCAACAAAGTCGGCAATCAAAGACGTGGCGCGCGTACAACGTTTGCCGCTTTCAGAGTCGAACCGATTGGCGAAACTTGTACCGGACAAGATACCGGATAAGAAAAAAGTAACCTTGCGTGATGCCATAGCATACGTTCCGGAATTAAAAGAAGCGGCCGAATCGCGCGATCCGGTAATGCGCGATACCTTGAAGTATGCGCAAATGCTCGAAGGGAACGTGCGTAATACCGGTGTGCATGCCTGTGGGGTAATCATCGGTAAAGAAGATATTTCGAACGTTGTACCCGTAAGTACGGCAAAAGACAAAGAAACCGATCAAGACCTACTCGTTACTCAATTCGAAGGTTCGGTTATTGAAGAAACGGGTCTTATTAAGATGGACTTCTTGGGATTGAAGACGCTATCGATCATCAAAGAAGCCGTAGAAAACGTAAAGCAAACAACAGGTGAAGCGATTGATATAAATACCATATCACTCGAAGACCCTAAAACATACGAACTGTATAGTAACGGAAAAACAACCGGAACATTCCAGTTTGAATCGGCAGGGATGCAGAAATACCTGCGCGAACTACAACCTTCTACCTTCGAAGACCTTATTGCGATGAATGCGCTTTATCGTCCAGGACCGATGGAATACATTCCGTCGTTTATTTCCCGTAAACACGGAGAAGAAGAGATCAAGTACGATATTCCTATTATGGAGCGTTACTTGAAAGATACTTATGGTATTACGGTGTATCAGGAGCAAGTGATGCTCTTGTCTCGTCTGCTTGCCAACTTTACACGTGGTCAGTCCGACGAGCTTCGTAAAGCGATGGGTAAAAAGATGATCGACAAGATGAACGCCCTAAAGGTAAAATTCCTTGATGGCGCCAAAGCAAACGGTCACGATGAAAAGACGTTGAACAAGATATGGGCCGACTGGGAAAAGTTTGCATCCTATGCGTTCAACAAATCGCACGCCACATGTTATTCGTGGGTAGCTTATCAAACGGCTTACTTAAAAGCCAACTATCCGTCGGAATATATGGCGGCCGTACTGAGCCGAAATATCTCCAATATTGCCGATATCACAAAGTTCATGGACGAATGTAAGGCCATGAGTATTCAGGTGTTGGGTCCGGACGTTAACGAGTCGGGATTAAAATTCTCGGTAAATAAAGCCGGAGACATTCGTTTCGGACTCGGAGCCATCAAAGGTGTAGGCGAGGGCGCGGTGCAAAACATTCTCGAAGAGCGTCGTAAGAATGGTCCGTTCAAAGGACTTTTCGACTTTATCGAGCGTGTCAGCCTCACAGCATGTAATAAGAAGAACATCGAAGCCTTGGCCATTGCCGGAGCTTTCGACAACTTCCCCGAAGCCAAACGCGAACAGTTTTTCGGAGAAAACACCAAAGGCGAAACCTTCCTCGAAGTATTGGTGCGTTATGGTAATAAGTTTCAGATCGATAAAAACTCGGCATCAAACTCACTTTTCGGCGACGATGACTTTGTTGCTATTGCCCGTCCGGATGTGCCGATTGCCGAAAGTTGGAGCGATTTGGAGCGACTAAGTCGTGAGAAAGAGTTGGTTGGTATCTATTTAAGTGCCCATCCGCTCGACGAATATAAGATTGTATTGACCAACGTGTGCAACACGCAAATGATCGAACTAGCCGATCGTGAGGCATTGCGCGGGAAGGAGATGCTACTTGGAGGTATCGTGGATTCATTCCGCGAGGGGATGACCAAGATGGGTAAACCATACGGAGTTGTAAAACTCGAAGACTATTCGGGTAGTGCAGAGATTGCCTTGTTTGGCAACGACTACATTGAATACGCAAAATATTGCAAACCGGGACTTTATCTCTTGATCAATGCAACGGTGCAGCCGCGACGTTTCAAAGAACACGAGCTCGACTTTAAGATCGGAGCTATTCGTTTGCTTCCGGACGTGAAAGATCAATTGATCGAAAAGATAAAAATTATGGTTTCGATGCATGCGCTCGACGATACAATGATCAACGAATTAGCTACACTGATCAAACAAAGTCAGGGAAGTACGTTGCTTTATTTCAGTGTGATAGATGGCGAGCGAAACATCAAACTCGACTTCTTTGCACAAAACAACCGTATATCGGTAAGCAAGGAACTTATCGAGTATATTCGAGAGAATGAAAATCTAGACTTTAAAATAAACTGATGTTCTTGTAAGGAATCGATTGATTTCTTATTTTTGGAATCGTTTTAAATAACTCAATATTATAATTATTTGAATTATGGCATTAAAAATTACAGATGCTAACTTCCAAGAATTATTGGAGTCTGGCAAGCCTTTAGTGGTTGATTTCTGGGCAGAATGGTGTGGTCCTTGTCGTATGATTTCTCCAATTATCGACGAATTGGCAACAGAATATGAAGGTCGTGTAAACATCGGTAAACTTAACGTTGACGAAAACGACGACGTAGTTTCTGAGTTTGGTATCCGTAACATTCCTGCTATCCTTTTCTTCAAAGAAGGTAAATTGGTAGACAAGCAAATCGGTGCTACACAAAAAGCAAACATCGCTGCAAAAATCGACGCAATTCTTTAATTAGAAGCGCATTTGCAGATCATATAAACAAGTCCCG
>CAMTPD010000133.1 GCA_947074265.1 uncultured Porphyromonadaceae bacterium | reverse complement strand
TGTCCAATTCTCTGCTTGTAGGCGAGCTCTACCTGCTCGCATATTATCGATAGAGTCTTTGTGGTATTTATTATAGTACTCTTGTTTGTCGGTATTTTTTGATTGACGAGCAAGCTTTAGTTCGGTATTTAAATTGGACAACAGATTTAGCTTAATATTGAAGTCAATCACTGAATATTCATTCTTTGCACTATTGATACGGTCTTTTAAATCTCCTACCGGATTATAAGTATCATAACCTTGAAGAATATTATAACGCATCGGATCGTCTGGATCCATTACAGGAATTGTTGGATTTAATTTGACAGCCTGTGAAAATGCTCCATAATTAGTATAATCATCGTCTGTAATACGATATGAGATATTACCACCTACTTCTAGCAAGCCTTCAAGTGTTTTCTGTTGAAAACCTGCGCGAATACCATATTCTTCACGATTAGAGGCGATATCAATTGCATCTTTCTTTTTGTAGTTTGCCGACACACGGAACTGTGTGTTCTCGCATCCGCCCGACAAAGCAAGGTAGTGGTTTTGCCCAAAGTTATTCTTACGAATAAGTTCATCGTACCAATCTGTTCGTGCACCCCAATCTTTATCAATTCCATATTCTAAGAATTCATCTGCCGAAAGAATATCTGGTCTATTTGCAACAAAATCGTGTTCAATATACCCATCATAGGTAATAGACACTTTCCCTGCAGAACCTTTCTTTGTTTGAACAATAATTACACCATTAGCAGCACGCGAGCCATAAATTGCAGCAGCAGAACCATCTTTCAAAACCGTAATTGATTCGATATCTTGATTGGCAACATTGCGAAGATCGCCTCCGGGCATTCCATCAATAACGATAAGCGGTCCGTTTCCTGCATCCAACGATCCTGCACCACGTACCTGCAAACTAGACATCGGGTCGCGGTTTGGGTCGGCAGCACCATAACCGGAAACCGTAACACCGGCAACTTTACCATCAATCATTTGGATTGGATTGTTTGCTGCTCCTTGCAAGAAGTCTTTACTTTTAACTGCTACTACAGCTGAGGTTAACTCTTTCTTATCCATCGATCCGTATCCAACAACAACAACTTCACTAAGAGTTTGAGTGTCTTCGACCATTCTCACTTTGATAGGAGTTCCAGATTTTGCAACAATATCCTGAGGAGTGTAGCCAATATAGGAGATTTGTAAAACAGTTCCGACAGGTACATCGATTGTAAAGTTTCCGTCCATATCGGTAATCACGCCAACCTTAGGATCAGATTTAACGGTAACATTTGCACCAATAACAGCCTCTCCTCTTTCATCAACTACTATACCTTTAATAACTGCACCTTTTTGTGCTTGAGCGTGAATTGGTATATCTATTTCCGTCAATGTTTCGGCTGCTGCGTTTTGGCTCATAGAAAAAACGAAGGAAGCAACAACAAGCGAATTCAATTTGCAGAATCCTTTTATCCAATCAAAAGGCAGTTCTGTTTTTCTCATAAATTCCATAGTACATAAATTTAAGTTAAGTGCATACCAAGATTATACACCTTTAAGGGATTTCATATAGTAACACTGCAATATTAATCATTTATTTGCAATTAAAAACAAATTATGTAAAATATTTCACACACAGACAAAATTACATATTATCATGATTATAACACAAAAAGCGCATTAAACTATCAAATTTAATGCGCTTTTATGAATGATATTTAATAGATATTCTTTACTAATTATTGTAAATCTTATAAAGAAGCTCTCCAAACAATGTATTACTCCATGCAAACCATGAGCGTGAAAACTGTTTCGGATTGTCTTTATCAAACGATTCGTGCATAAAGCCGGTTTCACCGTCACAGTTCTTAAGCATCTCAACACAATATGCAATCTCTTCTTTGTTGTCGGTCGTATTGGCACGCATAATAATACTCATCGGCCAAATAAAACCAAGTCCGGTATGCGGACTACCTACCCCTTCGGCTGCAGTACCTTTAAAGAAATAAGGATTGTCACTACTCAAGATAAACTTACGTGTATTCTGATAGATCGGATCATTCTGTTTTACACAACCCAAGTATGGTAGTGCGATAAGACTTGGAACGTTTGCATCATCCATAAGCACCTGTCCGCCAAATCCGTCAACTTCGAAAGCATACATCTTACCATATTTCGGATGTTCTACAACTCCATACTTTTGAACTGCCGCCTCAACCTCATCAGCCAATGCAGTACATTTGTTTGCTAAAGTCGTATCATTTCTCAACGTCTTCAACATCTCAGCCATCTGACGCAATGAAACAATCGCAAACAAATTTGAAGGAATCAAGAAACCGAATATCGTAGCATCATCAGACGGACGGAAAGAAGAAACGATCATTCCAACCGGGTTAACCGGACTTCCAACACCAAAGTTTAACAGCGTATCTGCCTGACGATCGGTTACACGTGTAAATTTATACGGACCTAAGTCTTCTTTACGTTGTTGTTCTACAAAGGTTTTGTAGATCTCGCCCATTGCTTTTTGCCAGTTTGCATCAAACGGAGTCTTATCTCCTGTTGTTTTCCAATAGTTATAAGCCAAGCGTACCGGATAACAAAGCGAGTCAATCTCCCATTTGCGTTCATGCAGTTCCGGCTTCATTACCGTATTATCACTCTCCCATTCGCTACCTGTTGCTTCAAGATTAAAAGCATTCGCATACGGATCAATGATGATACTTTCTGTCTGACGGTTGATTACACCGCGCAACATTGATTGCAACTCTTTATCTTTTGCGGCAAAAGCAACATACGGAAACACCTGAGCCGATGAGTCTCTCAACCACATCGCATGAATATCACCCGTAATAACAAATGTATCCGGCTTTCCATCCACAACTGTATATTCACATGTCGTATCTAATGTATTTGGAAAACAGTTTTCGAACATCCATGCCAACTTCGGATCTTTTATCTTTTTCTTTGTCGCCGCAATTGCCTTTTCAATTGTCTCCGACTTAAAGCAACGTTTATCTACCGGCGGACGACCGGAAATATATTTCTCTGTAACGCCCAGTACCTCTGATATGTGTTCCATGGCATTCACCTTTGAACCGATCAACATCGAAGCAAGTGATCCCGCTCCAACCTGAAAGAACTTTCTTCTGCTCAACATAATTTTAATTTATTGGTTAGTTATTATTCGTTTCTATTAGTTCGCTGTATAATTCAATCATACAAGCTGCGTCGAGCAACCATGTATATACATCTTCCGAAGGTTTAGCCCAATCTTTTCCGGGCAAACCATACTCATTCAAACTATTCATCCATACGTAGTTTGCATTATCTGCCATTACATCTATATAACTATTGTCATCAGTTATAGCTGCCAAAGATTTTAATCCTCTGAAAAGAATCACATTAAACCAAGGCGACCGCGTATAAAATTGTTTCTCATGCCCCGTGATTCCTTTCCTTACTTCCGTAAAATGTTTTATCGCCCCCTCTGCACTTTGTGTTGCGTCGACAATATAATACTTTTCTTTGGTTACATTATATAATAATACTGCAGCCTGAATCATTTGCCCTGTATTATAGGAATATTTTTCTTTCGCAATAGATCCGTCAAGCTTGATATTATCCCAATACACACAATCAGCAGGATCAAGCAAATGCTTTTTGGTCCAATCATATGTTTGCTTAGCCTGAGTCAGGTACTTCTTATCACCGGTCGCTTCATAAAGCTTCATACACAAAACGGTAGCGGGAGCATTCGAACATGTATGCTTCGACTTTCGTTGTTGTTCACACCAGTAGATTCCACCGCCAAGCTCATCCGTCCATCCGCTATAAATATAGTCGTGCAAAGCAACTGCCTTATCCAGGTAAGCCTTCTTCTTTGTAGCCAAGTACAAATCACAAAAGTCGATTGCCAACCAATCATTATCATCGTAAAAGCGGTCGCTATCACCATTGAAGCGAGGATACGACTGATAGCAAAAAGGCTCACGAGTTTCGTCCCAATACGTTTCGAGTCCGAGAAGTATTTGCTCTTCAAGCATCTTCAGATACACGGGATCGCCGGTTTGCTTATAAAGCGACACGCATCCGGAGAGCATTCCGGAAAAAGGCCACAAAAAAGAAACCTCTTGATTTCGTTTCTGCGGAGCACCTTCGGCAAGATACGTTACCGTATTCTCGGAGTTCAACGGATACGTCTCCGTATACAAACCGGCATGTCCTTTTGCCGTATATAACCGATTGATGCGTTGCAGCAACGAATCGGCCCTACTTCGATAATCATCCTTTGCCTCTCCTTGCGCAACGATTGCAGAAGAAAAGAAAAGAACAAACGAACATATCAAACCTAAGCAAACAATATGTTTCATGATATCAAATTGTATAAATAGATAAATCGATTGATAATCCTTGCAATATTAGTCAATCCTATCGATCACAAACATGCACTATTCATGCATTTTATTGTAAAAAATAACCATCAACACATCAAAACAGGTAAATATTTAACTAAAACTAGGTAAAACGAATCTGTATTTACCAAAATATTGCGATTGACGCCCCTCGATTGTAGAAGTAGTTTTGCAGTGTAAAAACAATAATAAATGAAGATTGCATTTTTAACAGGAACTATTCTATCAGGTCTTTTATTTGCCCAAAGCGGATTGGCGCAGCAAAAACAATATACCGTAACCGGTAAGATTGTAGATCAAAGCAGCGGAGCACCAATTGACTTTGCCGTGGTTTCGGTTAATGACAATTCACACACTACACTAACAAACCAAGACGGAAACTTTACGTTACAACAAATAAAGACCAATCAATGCACCATCTCGGTACACTTATTGGGATACTCCGACTACAAGTCGACCTTTACATTACAAAACGACACAACTTTGTTGATTCCGTTACAACTACAATCCTTCTATTTAAAAGAAGTAGAAGTAATGGGTACAACAAAATCCAATAACGAATCTTCGTCGGTCATCGATCGCGTTGCCATGCAATACGTACAACCGGCAAGCTTGGCCGATCTGGCACAGCTATTACCCGGGCAACTAACAATAGACGGAAACCTGAGTCAAAAGAATGGAATCTCTCTACGCCAAATAGGGTCTGACAACAACTCGACCTTCGGATTGTCAATTATATCTGATGGTGCGCCCTTGTCAAACAACGCATCCATGCTATCCTTCTCGAATAGCAAAAGCGACACAGACCTAAGCTCTAAACTTACCGTAAATGAAGGTATCGATCTTCGTCAACTATCAACAGACCACATTCAGTCGGTAGAAGTTGTGCGCGGAATTGCGTCTGTCAAATACGGTGACCTTACAAACGGAGCCGTGATTACAAAAGCCAAAAGCGGACGTACTCCACTCGAAATCCGATTAAAGTTAAATCCGATCAACAAGCTAATTTATGCAGGCAAGGGATTTAAGCTTCCCGGCAAAGCAGGCAATATACACATCGGAGCAGATGTAACACAAGCAACACCTGATGTACGCAACAACTTGGAAAAGTTTACCCGTAAAAGCTCGCAAGTGACTTACGAAAACAGATTCAATCCTTTTGATAAAGAACTCTTATCACAGGTCAAATTCTTATTCGCATCCACCGCCGACGGAAACAAAGACGATGCCGACCTGATGAAACGATACGATACCTACAGCAGTAGATACAAGCTAATACAAACTCTTACTAATCAGAAACTGAACCTG
>CAMTPD010000132.1 GCA_947074265.1 uncultured Porphyromonadaceae bacterium | reverse complement strand
GAGATTCTCCGGAGTGACTGGAGTTCAGACGTGTGCTCTTCCGATCTTATTCGGGATAAAGCAAGCATGAAAAGGCTTCTTTTCATCCAGTTGCAGTCTTCATTTGACTAAAAAGAAACAAACTATTTGCAACGATAAGAGTCTGTGAGATTACGGTTTCTTTTCGTTGTTAATAAGGTCTTTGGAAGCGGTGTATCAAAATAATACTTGTTGGGTATTGGGCGGTTGCATTTTGTATTTGCTCAACTTGCTGAGATTGTTTTCTGTAAAGTGATCTGTACAATTGGGCAGCTACATGGCTGTGAGGAGTAGATTATCATTACGTTGATTGCTTGCTTTTTAGGGAAGTGTATTATATTTACGGCAGATAAATGGATGTTAAACTTAAATCAAAGGACTATGGCTGTTAAACAAATTGTATTTAGATCGCGTATCAGTGTTTTACTGATGATTTTGATTGCAGGAGTACTAATGTTTGGCTCTATTGCTGTGTTTAGAAGTGGTGACTCTGTTGAAATGGGTGTGTTTATTGGTGTTTTTGTTTTTGTAATGTTGCTGCTTTCGGGTATTCGATATGCTATTTCGGAGGCTACTTTGTCTTTGCATATTTGGTTTATTCGCGTTATGCGTATTAACATTAAAAGCATTCGTTCGATCGAAAGGTCTTATAATCCGCTTTCTTCTCCTGCTGCTTCATTAAAGAGACTTGGTGTTACGTTTACGAAGAATGCCCATTCTTCATATATCTTGATTTCGCCTGTCGATGAAGAGCAGTTTATTGCTCAACTGAAACTAATTAATCCATATATCGATATCAATATTCCTGAAAAGAAAGACGATTGGAATCTTTTGGATTGGGATGTTTAAGTTGATTTGTCGATTGCTTATTGTATAAAATGAGTTGTAGTAGTCTGTTTGTTGATAGATAAATAATGGAATTAGGAGCTTTTATATCTAAAAGCATTCAAGGGCGATGATGATCAGTAGTATGTATAATGTGGATGCGGGAGTGAAGTGGACTTTTGATGATGCGTGTGGTTTCTGACTAGAGAAAGGTTTTTAAGGAGGATGGTTGCTTTGTATGATAAATGTGAATCGAAAGTGGGTGTTTGCGAATAAATTGTTGAAAAGTTTGCGGATTCGCTTTTTTTTCTAAATTTGTAGGTATTGAGTATTTGATCTAATGACCACAAAAACAATCTAATATGAATAATGCAGTTTTTCAGTTTCCGTTGCCGGCCAACGAACCAATCAAGAGTTATGCACCCGGAACTTCGGAGCGGGAATTATTAAAAAAGAGTCTTCAAGAGGTAACCACACATGTTGAGGATATTCCACTAATTATTGGAGGTAAAGAGGTGCGCACGGGTGATACCGGAAAGGTGGTAATGCCACACGATCACCATCATGTTTTGGCGACGTATCATAAAGCGGGCGAAAAAGAAGTTGCGATGGCTGTTGAGGCGGCAATGAAAGCGCATGGGGAATGGAGTAGATTGCCTTGGGTAGAGCGCGCTTCGATAACGATGAAAGTGGCCGAGTTGCTTTCGACAAAATACCGCTATGCGATGAATGCCGCAGTAATGGCGGGGCAAAGTAAAAATCCGTATCAGGCGGAGATTGATGCGCCTTGCGAAGCGATCGACTTTTTACGTTTCAATACGCACTTTGCTTCTCAGATTTATGCCGATCAGCCTATTCAAAGTACGGGCGTTATCAACAGAACCGAATACCGAGCACTCGAAGGGTTTGTGTTTGCACTGACTCCGTTCAACTTTACGGCCATTGCCAGTAACCTGAATCTTTCTCCCGTTTTGATGGGGAATGTTTCTGTTTGGAAGCCTTCTACTACGGCCATCTATTCCAATTATTTATTGATGAAGATCTTTAAGAAGGCTGGTGTTCCCGATGGGGTTATTAACTTTATTCCGGGGCAGGGAAGTGTGATCGGAAAAACCATTCTTGCACATCCGTCGTTTGCCGGACTTCATTTTACAGGATCAACACATACATTTAATACGCTTTGGAAAGGAATTGGAGAGAATCTTGCGGGATATCGTTCTTATCCGAAAATTGTAGGGGAAACAGGTGGTAAGGATTTCATTTTTGTGCATCCTTCTGCTTGTGCGGATGAAGTGGCTGTTGCGATGGTGCGCGGAGCTTTTGAATACCAAGGTCAGAAATGCTCGGCTGCTTCGCGTGCGTATGTTCCGGCTTCGATGTGGAACGGACTCAAAGAGCGTATTGGTGCAATGATTGAACATATGATTCCGGGCGATGTGCGCGACTTCTCTAACTTTATGAATGCGGTGATTGATGAGCCTTCGTTTGATACGATTATGGCTTATATTGATTTTGCAAAACAGTCGGCCGATGCGGAGATTGTGTTTGGCGGAAAAGGAGACAAGTCGAAAGGGTATTTCGTTTATCCTACAGTGATCGAGGCAAAGACTCCGTCGTTCAAAACAATGACCGAAGAGATTTTCGGACCGGTGCTTAGTGTATATGTTTATCCGGACGATAAGTTTGAAGAGACGCTCAAAGTGTGCGATGCGACTTCTCCTTATGCGCTTACGGGGTCTATCTTTGCGCGCGATCGCTATGCGGTGATGAAGGCGTTTGATACTTTGCGTTATGCAGCCGGAAACTTCTATATCAACGATAAACCTACGGGTGCGGTTGTGGGTAATCAGCCTTTTGGCGGATCGAGAGCATCGGGTACGAACGATAAAGCGGGTTGCGGGTTAAACTTGCTTCGTTGGGTAAGTCCGCGCTCGATCAAAGAGACGTTGGTGCCGCCGGTGGATTATACTTATCCGTTTATGAAGCACGAATAAAACGGTTTGCGTATGGTGAACTTCAACAATACGGAGATTGCTTTCGGATACAAAAGCGACTTCGACCTTTACCGGGCTTATTGTTTATTTAAAACAATTCAAAGTGGAACCATTGTTGACCTCAGCTCAAAAGCTTCTTCTTTTATGCTTCAGCACAACATTCCGTTGGCCTGGATTATGAAGCCTACGTTATACAAACAGTTTGTGGGTGGAGAGGATCTCGATGATTGCAAACCGATTATAGAGAAACTGCAAGAGTTTCACATTCTTTCTACGCTCGATTATTCTGCCGAAGGGGGAGATAGTGATACGGATACGCAACATACGTACAACGAAATTATTCATTCGATCAAGAATGCAGCGGGCAATTCGGCTATTGCGTATGCTGTGTTTAAACCTTCGGGACTGGTGACCGAAGCGCAGATGGAGGGAATCTTGAAAGACGTAACTGAATACGGTGAAGAGGAGAAGCATTCTTATCACATCTTCCAAACGCGTTTTATGTCGCTTTGCGAAACGGCTGCCCGCCTTAACGTGCGGTTGCTTGTGGATGCAGAAGAGTACAAAATGCAAGATCTGATCGATGATCTTACCGAGCAGGCCATGGAAATGTATAATACCGAAAGGGCTTATATTTTTGCAACGTTGCAGATGTATCGGCACGATCGAATGGCTTATTTACGAAAACTTTATAAGGACGCGCAGACCAAAGGCTATCTAATCGGGATGAAGTTTGTACGTGGAGCATACATGGAAAAGGAGCGGGCACGAGCCAAGCAGCTTGATTATCCGTCGCCTATTTGTGCAACCAAACAAGAAACCGATGACAACTTCAATGCGGGTGTGCGTTTTGTCGTAGAACATATAGATACGTTCGAATTGTTTTGCGGTACGCACAACGAAGAGAGTTGCAAGTTGCTGGCCGAAGCGATTGAGGCAAACGGTTTACGCCCCAACGATCACCGTATTTTCTTTGCCCAATTATTGGGAATGAGTGACAATATTTCATTCAATCTTGCTCATGCCGGATACAATACGACAAAGTATGTTCCGTATGCTCCGGTCGAAAAAGTATTGCCTTATTTGTTGAGGCGGATGCAAGAGAATAGTTCGGTGGCCGGACAAACAGGGCGCGAACTACGGATGTTGAAGTCTGAAATTGCACGACGCAAGCAAGCGGGAAAAGAAGTGTTAGAAAATAAACCGGTATAATTAGTTCAATAAAAAGGCAAACCCTGCATCGCAGTAATCACTGTAATGCAGGGTTTGTTCTTATATTTTATTTTGTCCGAATTATTTAGAAGCACGAAGGCCTTTGATTACGGCTGCTGTAAATCCGTTCATCTCCATTTCGTTCAAACCGCGAATGGTGATACCTCCGGGTGTTGTAACTTTATCGATTTCTGTTTCCGGATTGCTTTTGTTTTCACGAAGTAAATCCAAAGCTCCTTGAATGGTTTCGATTACGATTTCTTTCGATTGATCCGGGTAGAAGCCTAATTCGATACCACCTTCCATTGCTGCACGAATGTAACGAAGTGCATAAGCAATACCACATGAAGCAAGTGCTGTTCCGGCAGTCATTTGGTCTTCTTCGATAAGCATTGCGTTACCTAATTTGTTAAACAAATCTACGATAAGTTCTTCTTGAGCTTTGTCTGCATTGTGTGAAGCGATGAATGTCATACTTTGCATTACTTCGATCGCAGTATTTGGGATCACTCTAAATAATACCGGATTATTTTCTTCCTCATCAATGTGCTCTTTGCTTACGTAGCCACTTAGCTCATCAAACGTAATACCGGCAGCAATACTTACAAGTACTTGCTTATTAAAATTAAGTTTGTACTTCAAAGCCGAAAGGGTACTTTCTACTTTCCATGGTTTCACGGCTAAGATCACAACATCAGCATTTGCGATTGCTTCCGTATTGTTTTGGCTTATGTTGATTTCAGAGTTGAAACTCTGGATTCTATCAAGCAGTTTAGTATCAAGATCCGTACATGTGAGTTGAGAGGCATTGATAGCTCCGGACTTTACCAGTCCGCGAGCGATGGCGCTACCCATATTGCCTACACCGATAATGGTTATATTCATGTTTACTCGTTTTTATAGATGGTTATTCCCACAAAAGTAGCTCAAAAGATGAGCATGCATAGTTGTATTGGCTTAAATCTTCTAAAAATAAAGATTTACAGAATTCGATTTCAAGAATGTTGTCGAGAAGATATGGGATGGCTAGGATCCGGGTAAAACAAATCCCAAAGGACAAGTCGTAAGTTTGTTCTTCGGGATTGCTGTATGGTAGAGAAAACGATGAGTTTAGAACTTTTTCTTGAGATCTTCAAACTCTTTCTTGACATCCTTTTTGGTTGTCTTGTACTCTTTCGTTGTTTCAGACTTTGTTTTATCATAAGCATCTTTGGCTTCATCCTTTGCTTTCTCGTAATTTTTGTCAGCCTTCTTGCTCGTTTCGTCGTATTGCTCTTTAGTAGCTTCTTTTACTTCTTTGTAGTTCTCTTTCGTCGATTTTTTAGCTTCTTTATATTCCTTTTTCGTTTCTACCTTGGTTGTATCGTATATCTTTTCGGTTTCAGATGCAACCTTTTCTGCTGTCTTCTTTACTTTATTCTGAGCAAATAATAAACTACCCGATCCTAAAGTCATCACTGCTGATAAAAGAATAATTACTGGTTTCATATCCGATTCTTGTTTATTGATGTTAGTTTATATAACAAGTTTAGAGAGGCAATCTTCCTGTTATTTAAGAATTCTTGATTTATGTTGATCGTCTGATTGTTTGAAGTTTAAAATGTAGGATAGATCGGAAGAGCGTCGTGTAGGGAAAGAGTGTACGGCCTGGTGTAGAT
>CAMTPD010000131.1 GCA_947074265.1 uncultured Porphyromonadaceae bacterium | reverse complement strand
AGCTGGTTAGAGCGCATGATTCATAATCATGAGGTCCCCGGTTCAATCCCGGGTCTCGCTACAAAATACAAAGGTCTACTGAAAAGTAGGCCTTTTTTGTTATGTGCAAATCTGCTTTTAACATTGTGGTTTGGTGTTGTCTTTTGAGCAAATATTCTTTTCTTTGTGTTTTATTACTTGGTTGATTGTTAGTTGTTTACGTTTTTATTTTTGATGTTCGTTTTGTGTTATAGTCTTGATAGTTAAAGTGTTGATTGTGTTTGAGCCAAATCCTTGATAAAAAAGTTCTAGATGATTTTTGATGTCTGTTCGACGTTTTTGTTCTAATTTGCTGATAATGAATATAGTTTGAGACGTGTTCAATCCCCTTATTTTGTAAGAAAATCAATAGTTCAGTGTAATGATTTATTCGTCTGAATTCAGGGTTTATTAAGCTTGAGTGCGCAAAAAGGGATTCGTGTTGTTTTTATCTGTTATGTATTATTAACTCCTATTTTGCGTTAATTTTGTGTCACCCCTTGGACTTTGGTGCTAAAAACAGGCTTTGCTTTTGTAAAGTGGTTGATTATTTGTATATTTGCAATTGATAAGAGGATGATGGAGGGGGCGGATAGTTCCCTCTTTTTTATTCTTAAAACTACGCGTATGATAGATAAAAACATTGTGACTCAATTGGCTGAGTCGTATTTGGATTCCACAGATAATTATCTAGTTGATGTGCAAATCAAACCAGGAAACTTGATTGTTATAGAAATAGACAACGATGAAGCTGTTTCGATTGACGATTGTATTGGTTTGAGTAAATATGTAGAAGAACATCTAGACAGAGAAGTTGAGGACTATGAACTAGAAGTTGGCTCGGCTGGTGTAACTTCTCCTTTTAAAGTGCTACGTCAGTATCATAAGAATATTGGTAATGAAGTTGAAGTGCTTTTAAATAAGGGAGTGAAGCTTACAGGTGTTCTTAAAGATGCCACAACTGATGGTATAGTACTATCGGTAACAAAACAGATCAAGCCTGAAGGGGCCAAACGTAAACAAACGATCGTAGAAGATCAAAACTATTCATTCGACGAAATTAAAAATACAAAATACTTAATAAGATTCAAGTAGGATTATGGCCAAGAAAGAGGAGACAATCAGCATGATTGATACATTTTCGGAGTTCAAGGAACTTAAGAATATCGACAGAACTACGATGATTAGTGTATTGGAGGAATCGTTCCGCAGCGTAATCGCAAAGATGTTTGGAACAGATGAAAACTACGACGTGATCATTAATCCTGATAAAGGAGACTTTGAGATCTGGAGAAACAGAGAAGTGGTTGCTGATGATGATCTGGAAGATTCAAATATTCAGATCTCATTATCCGAAGCCAAAAAGATTGACAAAGACTATGAAGTTGGTGAAGAGGTAACCGATGAGGTACACTTTGCAGACTTTGGCCGTCGTGCAATCTTAAATCTCCGTCAAACTCTTGCGTCTAAGATTCTTGAATTACAAAAAGATACTCTTTATGCTAAATACAAAGATAAGTTCGGTCAGATTATAGCTGCTGATGTTTATCAGGTATGGAAAAAAGAGATTCTATTGTTGGATGATGAAGGAAATGAGTTGCTTCTTCCTAAAAACGAACAAATACCAAGCGATTTTTATCGTAAAGGTGAGACTGTAAGAGCAATCATCTTACGTGTTGAGAATAGAAACAACAATCCGAAGATTATCTTGTCGAGAACATCACCAATGTTCCTTCAACGATTGTTCGAACTTGAAGTTCCTGAGATCAACGATGGTCTAATTACACTACGCAAAATTGCTCGTATTCCTGGAGAAAGAGCTAAAGTTGCAGTAGAATCATACGATGATCGTATCGATCCTGTTGGAGCTTGTGTAGGTATGAAAGGTTCAAGAATTCATGGAATTGTGCGTGAGTTGAGAAATGAAAACATTGATGTTATTAACTATACAGCTAATGCTTCATTGTTTATTCAGCGTGCACTTAGTCCGGCAAAGGTTTCTTCAATCCGTATCAATGAAGAAGAGCGAAAAGCAGAAGTCTTTTTGCGTCCGGAAGAAGTATCTCTGGCAATTGGTAAAGGTGGTATGAATATTAAATTGGCTTGTATGTTGACCGAATATACAATTGATGTAATTCGCGATATTGAAGGAGCTGATGAAGAAGATATTTACCTAGACGAGTTTGCCGATGAAATTGATGTATGGGTAATCGAAGCTCTTAAAAACGTTGGTTGTTATACAGCTAAATCAGTATTAGCTCTTACACCAGAAGAGATTATGGAGCGCGCAGACTTGGAAGAATCGACAGTTCAGGATCTAGTATCGATCCTTGCAGCAGAATTTGCTGAAGAACAGTCGCTTGATGAGGGTTCAGACAATAAATAATGTTTTACGACAAAGGAGTATGTCTATAAGATTAAATAAAGTAACAAGAGATTTAAATGTAGGGATCGGCACAGTTGTTGAATTCCTGCAGAAGACTGGGGTTGAAATAGAAAGCAATCCCAATACTAAGATTAGTGACGAACAGTATGCTTTGCTCGTAAAAGAATTTGGAAAAGACAAAATCCAAAAAGAAAAGTCTGAACGATTCTCTTATGAGAGATCTCATAAAGAAAGAAAAAATGAGGTTGTCTCTTTAGATGATGTCATGCCAGGTACTGAAGATTCTCACGAAATCAAGATCGAAGTTCCGACAGATATGCTGCCGAAATTTAAAACATTGGGAAAGATTGAGCTGGAAAGTAAACCTGCGAAATCTGAAAGTAAGCCTAAATCTGAAAAGGCGAAACCGGAAAAACCAATTGTTAAGAAAAATAAGACAGAAAAATCTACTCCGTCGACTGTTGTTGTGCCAGAGGAAGTAAAGGAAGTTGTTCCTGTAGCTCCAAAGCCGCAGCATAAAAACGAGAAGACAGATCAACCGGAAATATTAACTCAAAAAGAGCAAATAGTAGACTCAGAAGATTACGAAACGATGAAAGAAGAAAAGGAGACTGAAGCATTGACAGATAATACCTCAAAGAACGCTACAGATGGTGTTTTTCGACTCAATAGTCCTAAGTTAGAAACTAATATCAAAGTGACCGGGAAGATCGACCTTTCTACGTTAAATCAGTCGACCCGTCCAAAGAAGAAGTCTAAGGAAGAGCGTAAAAAAGAACGCGAAGACAAGAAAGACAGAAACACCGATACTAATAACAATAATAATAAGAGAACTGGTGGTTTGGGCCGTCCGGTAAAAGCTGATCCGAACAAACAACAAAATGCTCCTGGCGATGCTGAAAAAAGAAAAAGAGCACGCATTAAAAAAGAGCAGGTAGTTGTAGGTCAGGATAACAATGCCGGAAATGGTAATTCTGCCAATAATCGTAATAATAACCGTCCAAATACTGGCGGCCAAGGTGGTAACCATCCTGGAGGAAAACCTCATCCATCACATCCGAATAAGCGTACGAACGACGATAGAAGATCGAAGCTTAAGAAGCCTGTGAAAGCTGAAGTTAGCGAGGAAGAAGTTCAAAAGCAAATTAAAGAAACTCTTGCTCGTCTTACCAACAAGGGTAAAAATACCAAAGGGGCTAAATACCGTCGTGAAAAAAGAGATGCTGCATCCCTTCGTCAGCAAGAAATGCTTGAGCAGGAGGAAATGGAAAGCAGAGTACTTAAAATTACTGAGTTTGTAACTGCAAACGACTTGGCGAACATGATGAATGTTTCGATCAATGAAGTAATTGGTACTTGTATGAGCATCGGTATGATGGTGTCTATTAACCAACGTTTGGATGCTGAAACGATTAATATCGTAGCTGAAGAATTTGGTTACAAAACGGAATACGTAAGTGCGGAAGTTGTTGAAGCTATCGCTGAAGAAGAAGATAATGAAGCTGACTTGGTAGAACGTTCTCCTATTGTAACTGTGATGGGACACGTTGACCACGGTAAAACATCTCTTCTTGATAATATCCGTAAGACAAATGTGATTGCGGGTGAAGCTGGTGGTATTACTCAGCACATCGGTGCTTACAACGTAAAACTTCCTGATGGACGTCGTATCACTTTCCTTGATACTCCGGGTCACGAAGCGTTTACAGCGATGCGTGCTCGTGGTGCTAAGGTTACAGATATCGCGATCATTATTGTTGCAGCAGATGATAATGTGATGCCTCAAACAACAGAAGCAATTAACCACGCTTCGGCTGCGGGTGTTCCAATTATCTTTGCAATCAATAAGATTGACAAACCTGGTGCAAATCCTGAAAAGATTAAGGAAACACTAGCTGGTATGAACTACCTAGTTGAAGACTGGGGTGGTAAATATCAGTCACAAGATATTTCAGCAAAACAAGGTTTAGGTGTACAAGAGCTTCTAGAGAAAGTTGTTCTTGAGGCTGAACTTCTAGAACTTAAAGCGAATCCAAACAAACGTGCCGTAGGTTCAATTATTGAATCATCACTAGATAAAGGTCGTGGTTATGTATCGACTGTTCTTGTGCAAAATGGTACATTGAGAATGGGTGATATCGTTCTTGCTGGTACTCACTTCGGTAGAGTAAAAGCAATGTTCAATGAGCGTAATCAACGTATTACAGAAGCAGGTCCTGCAGAACCGGTATTGATTCTTGGTTTAAACGGAGCACCTCAAGCTGGTGATACATTCCACGTTCTTGAAACAGAGCAAGAAGCAAGAGAAATTGCAACAAAACGTGAGCAATTACAACGTGAGCAAGGTTTGAGAACTCAGAAAATGCTTACACTTGATGATATTGGTCGTCGTATTGCTGTAGGTAGCTTCCAAGAGCTTAACGTTATTGTTAAGGGTGACGTGGACGGATCTGTAGAGGCATTGTCTGACTCGTTGATTCGTTTGTCTACTCCAGAAATTCAAGTAAACGTTATTCACAAAGCTGTAGGTCAGATCTCGGAATCAGACGTTACTTTGGCTGCTGCATCTAATGCAATCGTGATCGGTTTCCAAGTTCGTCCTTCTTTGTCGGCTCGTAGAGCAGCAGATAGAGACGGTGTTGAAATCAGACTTTACTCAATCATCTATGACGCAATCGAAGAGGTTAAGTCAGCGATGGAAGGTATGCTTTCTCCAGAAATTAAGGAAGAGATCGTTGCAAACGTTGAAGTTCGTGAAGTATTTAAGATTACAAAAGTGGGTACAGTTGCCGGCTGTATGGTGAAAGAAGGTAAGATCAAGCGTAACAACAAGATCAGACTTATCCGTGACGGTATTGTAATCTACAGTGGAGATCTTGGATCATTGAAACGCTTCAAAGACGATGTGAAAGAAGTTGCTACAGGTTATGAATGTGGTTTGAATATCACAAACTACAACGATATTAAAGTTGGTGACATCATTGAAGCTTACGAAGAAGTAGAAGTGAAGAAAACATTATAATGAACTGGTTAGATATTGCTATAATTGCGATAACCGGATTCGGATTTGTGAAGGGCCTGTTTGACGGAATCGTCAAACAGGTTGTTTCGCTTATAGCCCTCCTTGCTGCGGTTTATTTCTCAAGTAAGGTTGCTGTTCCGATCGAAGCATACATTGAGCGGTTTGAGTTTATTTCGCCCCTGTTGCTAGCTCCGCTCAGTTATATTTTAGCTTTTAGCATTATTCTTACAGTATTGGGGTTTATAGGATCAGCTATACATAAAGCAATCAGCATAACTCCTCTTGGT
>CAMTPD010000130.1 GCA_947074265.1 uncultured Porphyromonadaceae bacterium | reverse complement strand
AGATTCTCCGGAGTGACTGGAGTTCAGACGTGTGCTCTTCCGATCTATAGAATACGTATCGAAAATAAAAATGTGGAATATGCTTCTGCTTCAATCAGCAAAAACCTTCAAATCTCGCACAACGTCGAATATGGTTCGTACAGTGTAGAATCGGTGTATCCGCATCATGCGAATATGGAGGGAATACGCATGACTCCCGGATCGGGACGCTTCATCAACGACATCGATATCATGCAACGCCGAAAGGTAATAATCATCAGCCCGCGCATAAAAGAAGTTTTGTTCAAAGGCAAAGATCCGCTAGGCAGTTATGTCAACGTGGCCAATATCATGTTTAAAGTCGTAGGCATATATACCGACGACAATGCCTCGAACGATGCTCCGGCTTACATTCCTTTCACCACCGGACAAACGATCTACAATAGCGGATCGGGCATGAACTCGCTTTCATTTACTGTAAACGGAATCAAAAACGAAGAAGAAAACGAAGCGTATGAAATGACCTTTCGCGAGAATATGGGACGTCGCCATCGCTTTGATCCGGCAGACAAACGAGCACTTCCAATGTGGAATACGGGGGAAGAGTTCTTTATGTTTGGCAAAATATTCTCGGGAATCATGGTTTTTATCTGGATTGTCGGTATCGGAACGCTTACCGCCGGCATTGTGGGTGTGAGTAACATCATGCTGATTTCGGTGCGCGAACGTACTCGTGAAATCGGTATCCGCAAAGCAATCGGCGCTCCGCCCGGATCAATCATTCGCTTGGTAATCGTAGAGTCTATTTTTCTTACGGTTCTCTTTGGTTACATCGGCATGGTGGCAGGAATTGGTGTTACCGAAATTGCCAACTCAATTACCGAAGCAATGGCAGCGGGGGCTCCTTCGGGTAGAGATAATATCTCGATCTTCCGCAACCCTACCGTTGGTTTGTCGCTTGCTGTTTCGGCAACCGGACTGCTGGTTCTTGCCGGTGTGCTTGCAGGATATTTTCCCGCTCGCAAAGCTGTAAAAATTACCGCAATTGAAGCAATGCGCCATGAATAACCTTGAAAAATTACAATCATTATGTTTGATATAGATAGCTGGCAAGAGATCTGGATTACGATTACCCGAAATAAAACACGAAGCTTTCTCACTTGCTTTGGTGTATTTTGGGGAATCTTAATGCTGGTGCTCTTATTGGGTGCCGGAAACGGACTCGAACGGGGCATGTTTAAAAATGTAGATGGTTTCGCGGCCAAGTCGTGCTTCTTCTGGAACGACCAAACGAGCGAACCGTACAAGGGTTTTAAGAAAGGACGCTCGTGGTCGATGCGCAACCGCGACCTCGACATTCTCCGCCAAAAGGTAAAAGGCATCGAATACCTGTCGCCCATGATTTGGGGGGCCCGACCTACCAACAATGTTGTGTACGAAGATAAATCTGCAACGCATAGTGTGCGCGGTGTATATCCCGACTTCTTCAAAATAGAAGCGCAATACATCAAAGCAGGTCGATTGATCAACGATATTGATATTATGGACAAACGCAAAGTGTGCCTGATCGGTACACGCGTGAGCGATAACTTGTTCAAATCGTACGACGAGGCGATTGGTAAATACATCCGTGTAAATGGTATTTATTATCAAGTGGCAGGTGTCATAAAGGCCAAACCCAAAGCCAACATTGGCGGACGCACCGAAGATAGCATCATTCTTCCCATTACTACTTTGCAGCAAACGGGCAACTTTGGCGATGTGTTTCACTTTTTGTGTGTAACCGCTCTGCCCGAATATTCTACCAATGATATCAGTGGTAAGATTATGGATGTGTTAAAAGCAAATAATCAGATCGCCCCTAACGATACGCAGGCTGTGGGAACTATCAGTTTTGAGAATCAGTTTAAGACTTTCGAATACCTTTTTATAGGTATCGCGGCATTGATTTGGATTGTCGGACTGGGCACGCTGCTTGCCGGTGTGATTGGTGTGAGCAACATCATGCTGGTTACCGTGCGCGAACGTACCCGTGAGATTGGTGTAAGACGGGCACTGGGGGCAACTCCTAAGAATATTCTGCTACAGATTATGAACGAAAGTTTATTAATTACTTCGGCTGCCGGATTGTTTGGTTTGGTTATCGGTGTGGCAATTCTGGATGGTATTTCTAAGATTATGACAATGAACCCCTCGAATGATAGTTTTATCGTACCGCCGAGCATTAGTATTTCGGTGGCACTTTATGCTACAGCTGTGCTGCTTGTGAGTGGTTTGCTTTCGGGACTGATCCCGGCTTGGCGTGCTTTACAGATTAAAGCCATCGATGCAATCCGCGATGAATAGCAATTTTACAAATTCGAATAACAAATAAAATACAACGATATGTTTAAGAAAATCTTTAGAATCCTTCTCATTGTAGTGATCATTGGGTCGGTTATCGCAACTTTCTATTTCTTATGGAAAAAGTCACAACCGAAAGTTGTGGTGTACGAACTATTGGATGTAAAGCGTGATACGCTTGAAACAAAGACTTTGGCAACCGGAAAGATCGAACCGCGCGACGAGGTATTGATTAAACCGCAGATCTCAGGTATCATTTCCGAAGTATTGAAAGAACCGGGACAAATGGTGCGTAGCGGCGAGATCATCGCTAAGATTAAGGTGATTCCCGAAATGGTACAACTCAACTCGGCAGAGTCGCGTATCAAAGTGGCAGAAATCAATTACAAACAGATTGAGCAAACGTATGATCGTCAAAAAGGATTGTTTGATAAAGGTGTGATTTCGAAAGAAGAGATGGAAAAGGCTGATGCGGATATCAAAAAGGCGAAAGAAGAAGTAGACAATGCAAAGGATGCTTACGATATCATCCGCGATGGTATTTCGAAAAAGTCGGCTTCGCTTAGTACAACGCAGGTAAGATCTACGATTGATGGTATGATTCTGGACGTGCCTGTAAAAGTGGGTAATTCGGTGATTCAATCGAACAATTTCAACGATGGTACTACCATTGCCAGTATTGCCAACATGAACGACATGATCTTTAAAGGTAAAGTAGACGAAACTGAGGTGGGTAAGATTAAAGAGGATATGCCGATTATCCTGACCATTGGTGCTCTCGATACGAAACGTTTTGATGCAATACTTGAATACATCGCTCCGAAAGGAGTAGAAGAAAACGGTGCTGTTCTTTTTGAAGTGAAGGCGGCTGCCCGAATCCCCGAAGGTGTTTTCGTTCGTGCGGGTTACAGTGCCAACGCGGAGATTGTTCTGAATCGTGTAGAGAATGTTTTGGCGATTCCCGAAAGTGCAGTCGAGTTTAAAGGAGACTCTGCTTTTGTTAATGTTGTTACCGCAACAGAACCTGAACAGGAGTTTAAGAAACAAGCTGTAACTCTGGGTCTTTCTGATGGTATTCATATCGAGGTGATCGAAGGACTGAAAGAGGGTGAAAAGGTTCGTGGTAACGTGACCGAACAGAAATAATTTGTCGCATATCTAATCTGAATTTACATGAAATATATCATAGCAATATCGGTCAGCTTACTCACTGTTTCGCTTCAAGCGCAACAACAGAAGGTTTGGAGTTTGACTGATTGTATCGACTATGCAATCGAGCATAATATCGATATCAAGATGAAGGAACAAAATGTAGCTAGCAAAGAGATTGATCAAAACACTGCTAAGATGTCGTTTCTTCCGGATCTAAATGCTTCGATCGGGCAAAACTTCGACTTCGGTCGTTCTCCTTCTAAAACGGGAGTGATCGTTGATCGTAACTCTGCTAATACGGGGGTTAACATCGGAACTTCGATGCCGCTTTTTGATGGCATGAAAATCTATAACCAGATTAAGGCTTCGGGACTCAACTTAAAAGCTGCAATGGCCAACTTGAATAAGGCGAAAGATGACATGTCGTTGTTGGTTACGAATAGTTATCTCGATGCGCTTTTCTACAAAGAACTTGAGAAAATAGGCTTTGCGCAGGTGCAGCTTTCCAAACAACAGGTAGAAAAAACTCAAATACTGGTTGAAGCCGGAAGTATTCCTGTTTCTCAACTTTACGACATCAAAGCGCAACTTGCAAAAGATGAGGTGACGCTAACGGATGCTACCAACAATACGAAACTTGCATTGCTTAGCTTAACTCAATTACTAGAGTTGGAGAAATTCGGTGAAGATTTCGACATTCAAGATCCGTATCTTAGCAATGACTTAACTGCCGAGCTTAAAAGTATTCTTCCTCCGGATGATATTTATAATAATGCGGTGTATGTGAAACCGCAAATCAAAGAACAGGAGTTTTTGCTCGAAAGCAGCAAAAGACGATTAAAAATTGCGAAGGCTGATTATATTCCTAAATTGAACTTTAATGCATCGTATAGCAATGGTTACTACCATTATAGTGCAGGTGAGGATGGGGATACAAATATTAGTTTTAAAGATCAAATTAAACAAAATGAACGAAAAACTATTGGTTTTTCACTTTCTATTCCTATATTTAATCGCTTTCAGGTTAGAAATAACGTGAGAAATAGTAGAATTGATATAAATACGAGCCAATTGGCACTTGATAATAGCAAGAAGACCTTGTATAAAGAGATACAACAAGCTTACTACAATGCGGTCGCCGCACAACAAAAATTTGATGCCGCTACAATTGCAGTAAAAGCTTCGGATGAGGCCTTCTCTTTTGCTCAAAGCCGATATGATGCTGGCAAAAGTACGGTTTACGAATATACAGATGCGAAAACCAAACTTACCCAAAGTCTTTCCGAACAGGCTCAAGCTAAATATAACTTCGTATTTCGAACCAAGATACTTGATTTCTATAATGGAACTCCAATCTCGTTGTAAAACGATAGCTATTAATTGTTCAGATTAATTGGAGGAAGTGGGGCTGTCTAATGAAAATTAGATGGCCTTTTCTTTTTATGCTGCATCTACCCTTGTATACAAATAACACCTAACAAAAAAAGGAGCACCCAATCGGATACTCCTTTTAATATTGTGTTGAATATAGAGATTACTCTACGTTCAAAGTTACGCGTTTGAAAGCAACAACAGTAAGATCTTTGTTTTGAGATTTCAAATATTGTTCTACTGTTTGTTTGCTGTCTTTGATGAAAGCTTGAGAAAGAAGTGTGTTTTCTTGGAAGAATTTGTTCAAACCACCTTCTGCGATTCTTTCGATCAAGTTTTCTGGTTTACCAGCTTCGCGTGCTTTTTCACGACCGAATGCAAGTTCTTTTTCGATAACTTCTGCTGGAACTTCTTCTTTAGAAACAGCTACTGGATTCATTGCAGCAACTTGCATAGCAACATCTCTAGCAACTTGTGATTCTACACCTTCTTGGTTGAAACCAACGATTGTAGCCAACATGTTTCCTGGGTGGATGTAAGCAACTGTAGTAGCAGCGTTAACGAATTCGTAGAAACCGATTTCCATTTTCTCACCTGTAACACCGATTCTGTCAGTGATCAAGCTAGAGATAACTTGTCCGTTTACTTCTAGAGCAAGAAGAGCTTCTGTTGAAGTAGGACGGTTTGCCATAGCAGCGTCAAGGATGCTTTGAGCCAAAGCAACGAAGTCACCGTTTTTAGCAACGAAGTCAGTTTCACATTTCAATGCAACGATAGCAGCAAAGTCACCGTTAGAAGCAGCAAGTACGCAACCTTCAGATGCTTCACGATCTGAACGCTTAGCAGCGATAGCTTGTCCTTTTTTACGG
>CAMTPD010000129.1 GCA_947074265.1 uncultured Porphyromonadaceae bacterium | reverse complement strand
AGATTCTCCGGAGTGACTGGAGTTCAGACGTGTGCTCTTCCGATCTTAAATTGTATGATATAAGAGCAATGTAATTGTTTGAAACGACAACTCTACTAATGTCGGTATATGCTTCATCTGCATTTTCAAGTCGAATAATTTCAAGAGAATCTATTAAACTAGACAGTGGAACATCTCTTTTCTCTAAGAGATCTTCTTCCGTAATAGATATTAAATCCTCAGTAGCCTGACTACTTTTCTCTTGAGAGCAACTAGGATGAACCATAAGTAGGGCAGAAAGGAAAATCCAAATGAAGTAATTTGTTGTAAATACTTTTTTCATAACATCTATAATTAGAGGTTGAACAAATATTTGTTTTAGATTATAGGTTGATAATCAGTATATCTGATGTGTTCGTAAATATATTAAAAATATGATTGTTAAGTTTGTTAAGTGTTTCTTTTATTTATATTTGTCAATCATTGATATCTTTATTTGTATAACCTTATAATACTTGAGTTATGAAAACCATTTATGTAATTAGTCTTTGTTTATTGAGTTTAGCCGGTACTTTATCTGCAAAATCGGTAGCCACGAATTGCGAAAAGCAATTGAAGCAATCGCTGGAAACCTTTCTAGCCGATAAGAATCTGAAAAATGCTGCCGATTTTAGTGATGTATCCGTCACCTATGTCGGAGAGATAAAAGACTCGGTTGATTTGTACATGTATGCTGATACGTTATCATGTCCGAGTGCAGCTTTTGCACTGATGGGTATGGGGTCACAAGAATTGAACGACGAGAGAACAAGTTGGGTTGAAATAAAACCGTGTACAGCTATTGGTCTATTTTATCAGTCTCGTAGAGATGATATAATGCGGGTTGCTGCGTATGTAAAAGGTCAATTGTCCATTGCTTATGATATGGCAAAAGTGACATTGCAAATAGGATACAACGTTTTTTCGGTGAAGTTTAAATACCAAGACAGGGCATTTGAGGCATTTTTGTTTTATGATGATAACTGTACACTGAAACACGATCAGGTATTTAAGTTTTTCCCGAAAGCACAAGAGTAAAAGAATCCGATCGTATTTTTGATCAAGCTGAAGCGATAATAGAGCGATGGGTAGAGTGCTTTTATAAAAATACACACATATAAAGAAAGCGCCTTCGCAATGTTGCTGTTCTAAATAATCTGAGAACATTACATTGCGAAGGCGCCTTGGTATTATAGATCTTTTTATTCTACATGCGTAGATAGGATGCGGCGTTTCATGAGGATAAACCAGATGAAGAGAACAAGTCCTTTGAGCATGCATGAGAAACTGATAGCCCACCAGATTCCGTCGATGCCCCAACCAAGAGCAACTAGGCCGAGTGCAAGTGGAATGCGCAACACATTTCCGGCAACACTTACAACAGCAGGAGGAACGGTGCGTCCGGTTCCGTAAAATAGTCCTTGCGTTGTAATTTCCAGCATCATTAGCATTTGTGAATAACCGGAAATACGGAGGTAATTTCCGCCTTGTTCATATGCTTCCGGATCGGGTACGAAGATTGAAAAGACTTCATTACCGAAGAAAACGAACAATACGGTAGAGATAATTCCAAATACCGATGTCATGAAAAGGGTAGCTCGATAAGCTTTGAATACGCGAATAATTTTAGAAGCAGCAAAGTTTTGTGCTACGAAAGCTCCCAATGCAGTAGAGAATCCTTGCGACGTATTCCAAGTTATGGCTTCGATTTGTCCGCCCGTGGTCATACTCATCAATCCGATATGTCCGCCCGTAATCGAAGCGATGCGACACATAAACATATTGATTACAGCAAATAGACTGTTGAGCAAGGCAACGGGTGTACCTATTTGAAGAATACGCTTCGTGTATTTCCACTGCAAACGGGTTACAAACGAAAAACCTCCCATCAATTGAGCCTTAGAACGTAGCGCATAGATAAATAAGATGAATACGATAAACTGAGATGTCCATGTTGCGATAGCAGCACCGATGGTTCCGAGTCCGGGAATAGGACCGAGTCCGAAGATAAGCAACGGATCTAGAATCATATTGGCAACAAGACCGGTTCCACTTAAGTAAAAAGGAATCTTACTTCGTCCCGAAGCATTGTATACCCCTGAAAAGGTGGTTGCTAAAAATGTGAACGGAATAGCAGTAGATACAATACGAAGATAATCTACGGCTTTACTTGAAATGTCAGCATCAAGTTTGTACAAGCTTACAATAGGTATAGCTGTACTAAACAAAATCAATGCCCAAACAATAGAAATAATCAATGCAATCGTCGAATTGTGAGAAGCATATACCTTTGCTTCATCGTTTCTTTTGGCTCCGATTGCTTGAGCCACGGTAACCTCCGAACCTACTTTGGTAAGCAGAGAAATGGAAGAGGTAAACCAGATTAAAATACTCACTGCTCCCACAGCAGCGACAGATTTACTACCAAGACGACCTAGCCAGGCCATGTCGGTAAGGTTGTAGGCCATTTGAACAAATGAGGTGGCCATAATAGGCAAAGCTAAATTTAAGAGTTGTTTTAGAATAGGGCCTTGCGTTAAGTTTTTTACTCCTTGCATTACGATTTAATTTTTTGGACGACAAAGGTACACTTTAATCATCGGAAACGAGTTCATTTTTAGTGGTAGTAATTGTAAATAATAATGAACTCTGATTAAATTGATTTATCTTTACCTCGACTAACCGAATAAATACAAGCTTATTGACATGAAGAAAATTATGTTGAGCTGCTTTATGCTTTTGTCTGTACTAATGGCAAAGGCACAAGAGCAACCCGAATGGCAGTCGCAATATGCGATTGGAAAAAACAAAATTGCGCCGCATGCTTATGTGTGGCCTTACGCAGACGCTAACAAAGTAATTGACAGAGAACACACCACTTCTCCTTTCTATCAAAGTTTGAACGGGCCGTGGAAGTTTCATTGGGTAAAGAACCCGGCAACCCGTCCGGTTGATTTCTACAAACCGGAGTATTTCGTTGAAAATTGGGCCGATATTCAAGTTCCGGGCAACTGGGAACGTCAAGGATATGGTACTGCAATTTACGTAAATGAAGATTACGAGTTTGGAAAAGGGAATCCTCCTTTTGTTCCTGTTGAAGAGAACGAAGTAGGCTCGTACCGTCGTTCGTTTACAATTCCGGCAGATTGGAAAGATCGTCGAGTTGTATTGTGTTTCGAAGGTGTTATTTCTTTCTATTATGTGTGGGTAAATGGAGAATTGCTTGGTTACAATCAAGGATCTAAAACCGCAGCAGAGTGGGATATCACAGATAAGTTGAAAGACGGAGAAAATACAGTAGCATTGGAAGTATATCGTTGGAGTGCGGGTTCGTATCTGGAGTGTCAAGACTTTTGGCGCTTGAGCGGTATCGAACGCGACGTGTATTTGTACAGTACGCCGAAACAATACATCGCAGACTTTAAAGTAAACTCTACGCTAGACAAAGAAACCTATTCGGTAGGGCAGCTTGAATTGGAAACGACTGTAGAAGGACCTCAAAAAGGGATGACTTCGGTATCGTATCAATTATTGGATGATGCAAAGAATGTAGTGGCTGAACAAACCATTCCGATCCGATCTCGTGGACTTTCTAATTGTATCGTTTTCGATAACAAAGCATTGGAAAGTGTGAAACCTTGGAGTGCAGAACACCCGAACTTATATTCATTGGTTGTAACATTGAAAGATGAAGCCGGCAAAGCCATGCATACGACCGGTTGTCAGGTTGGTTTCAAAACCAGCGAAGTAAAAGACGGTCAGTTTATGGTTAATGGTGTTCCTGTTCTTATCAAAGGAACCAACCGTCACGAGCATTCACAAAAAGGTCGTACAGTTTCAAAAGATTTGATGATAAAAGACATCGAGTTGATGAAACAACACAACATCAATACGGTACGTAACTCACATTATCCAACGCATCCGCTGTGGTATGAGTTGTGTAATCAATATGGTTTGTACGTAATAGACGAAGCAAACGTAGAGTCGCATGGTATGGGTTATGGACCTAAGTCACTTGCAAAAGATTCAACTTGGCTTTCTGCACACATGGATAGAACGCAACGTATGTATGAACGATCGAAGAATCATCCGTCTATCATTATTTGGTCGTTGGGTAATGAAGCCGGCGGAGGTACAAACTTCGAGAATACCTATAAATGGTTGAAGTCGGTAGAAGCAAATCGTCCGGTTCAATACGAGCGTGCAGAGAGAGATTTTTACACCGATATTTATTGTCCGATGTATCGCTCTATTGATGCAATTCAAGACTATGTGAAAGAAAAGCAAACACGTCCGATCATTCTATGTGAATATGTGCATGCAATGGGTAACAGTGTAGGCGGATTGCAAGATTATTGGAATGTATTTGAAGCAGAGCCGCAAGCACAAGGCGGATGCGTATGGGACTGGGTAGACCAATCGTTCCGTGAAATTGACGGTAATGGTAAATGGTTCTGGACATACGGTGGAGACTATGGTCCGAAAGGAACGCCAAGCTTTGGTAACTTCTGTTGTAACGGTTTGATTACAGCCGATCGCAAAGCACAACCACATTTGCTTGAAGTAAAGAAAGTATACCAATACATCAAAGCAAAGCAACTTGATTCGAAATCGGGCAAAGTGGAAGTGAAGAACTGGTATGACTTTACAAACCTGAATGCTTACAACCTAAACTGGGAAGTTGTTGGTGATAATGGTGCTGTGATTGCATCGGGTATTGAAACAGTAGACTGTGCTCCGCAACAAACCGTAGTGATCAATCCGGCAAAGGGTGTAAAAATACCTTCGAATGTAAAAGAGGCTTTCTTGAATTTGAGCTGGACACCAAAACAAGCAACACCTTTTGTTTCTACTTCGCATGAAGTTGCATACGATCAGTTTGCGTTGAAAACAAACAAATCAACTGCAATGAAGAGCGGAAAGAATACGGGTTCTTCAATGATGGTTGCAGATAAAATCGTTTCGAACGACTTGGTATCGGCGCGTTTCAATGAGACTACCGGAGCTTTGGAATCATTTGTCTTTGCTGGCGAAGAGCTGCTATCTTCTCCTTTGGTAGTGAATATGTATCGTCCGTTTACCGACAACGATGGTCGCGATGGTAAAGGAGTACGAGCATGGAGAGCTGCCGGATTGGATTCTCTTTCTCAAAAGTTGATTTCGTTTAAGAGTGCAAAACAAGGAAACGCTGCGGTTATTAACACCGAAGTAGCGTTTATCAACAACAAAGCACAAAATGTAGCAACTGCTAAAATTGCATACAAGCTAAACGCGAATGGTGAATTAGACGTAGAAACCTTGTTGATTCCGGATACAGCCATTGTAAAATCTGTAGCAAGAATGGGTATCACATTCGATACACCGGATGCATACAAAAACGTATCGTTCTATGGTCGTGGCGGAGCAGAGTCGTATGCCGACCGCCGTCAAGCCGGTAAGATTGGTGTATATACTACAGATGTAGAGCGCATGTTCCATTATTACGTAAAACCTCAAGCTACAGGTAATCGTATGGATACTCGCTGGATGGCATTGACAAACGATGCAGGAAAAGGAATCTTCGTAACGGCTCCTTCTGCGTTTGAGTTCAGTGCTACACCGTATACCAATGCTGTCATTGATAAAGCAACACATATTAATCAATTGGAGCGTACGGGTACAACTACGTTGAATCTAGATGTAGCTCAAATGGGCGTTG
>CAMTPD010000128.1 GCA_947074265.1 uncultured Porphyromonadaceae bacterium | reverse complement strand
ATTCAGGTTCAAAAGGCATAATTCCTCTTTTGATTATAAACACTCACGTTATTTCTAAACACATTCCAAATAATCTGTTATATTTGAAATGTTTCTAAATAACAGTGAGTTTCACTAATTATATTGTTGAACCTTTTAATACGATTGATATGACTACCGAGAACACTCGATATTCTGATGACGAACTAGATGAATTCCGTCAAATTATTTTGGCGAAACTGGAGAAAGCTAAGAAGGACTATGAGTTACTTAAGTCTAGCGTAATGAATGCTGATGGTAACGATGTGTCGGATACTTCTCCTACATTTAAAGTGTTGGAAGAAAGTGCTGCTACTTACTCGAAAGAGGAGGCAGGACGCTTGGCACAAAGACAAATGAAGTTTATCCAAAGCTTGCAAGCTGCACTGATACGTATCGAAAACAAAACGTATGGCGTGTGTCGTGAGTCGGGAAAACTGATACCGAAAGAACGTTTGCGTGCAGTGCCTCATGCTACGCTTTCTATTGAAGCGAAGATGAGTGGGGTTAAGTAAGATTAAGACACCATAAGAATTCGACAGTTCGATGTCCGGGATACCGATATCGAGTGTCGAATTATTTTTTTAATAATGTACTAGAATTATACCAAATGAAAATATCTAAAGGCTGGGGAGTTGTTCTCGTTGTCTTTCTTGTTCTGTTGGCAGATCAACTGCTTAAAATCTGGATCAAAACACACATGCAATTGCATGAGAGTTTTGAGATTGCTCCTTGGTTTCAAATATACTTCACAGAAAACAATGGTATGGCTTTCGGTATCGAAGTGATTGGAAAGCTCTTTTTGTCAGTGTTTCGTCTTGTTGTAGTGGGAGTGATGATCTATTACTTTACTAAGATTGTCAAGATGAAGTACAGCTTTGGTTTTATGGCTACTCTGGCGCTGATATTAGCAGGTGCACTTGGTAATATTATCGATTCTGTATTTTATGGCGTAATCTTTGATCATAGTTATGGTCAGGTTGCTACGTTGATGCCCGAAGGGGGCGGATATGCTGGCTGGCTGCATGGTAAAGTTGTAGATATGTTTTATTTTCCACTGATTCATACTACACTGCCCGATTGGTTACCTATTTGGGGTGGTGAAGACTTTATATTTTTCAGACCTATCTTTAATTTGGCTGATGCAGCTATTTCTGTAGGTGTCGGTATCTTATTGATCTTTTATAGAAAAACGTTTGTAGAGTGTCTGGAGACCGTAAAATGAAATTGAAATTTACACATCGTAATATTCCTGCACTGTTGCTTGTTTTGGTGTTTGCTTTGATTGCTGTAGGATGCAAAAAAACGCCTGATAACGTGATTCCGGAAAAGGAAATGGGTAGTTTGCTCAAAGACGTGTTCATGGCTGATGCAATGATCGCATCGGATTACAATAAATTTAGCACCAATGAACAGAAGCAAGCTCTTTATGAGTCTGTTTTCAAAAAGCACGGTGTAACACAAGCTGAGTTCGATACCTCACTGGTGTGGTATGGACGTAATTTAGATGTATACATGAAAGTATACGATCAGGTGATTGATAATCTAGATGCAATGTTGGTTGTTGTTGATTCGATGCCGGAAGTGAGTCTGTATGACACAACATTGTTGTGGAAGGCAAAAGAACCAATCTATTTTTCGTCTATGCAGCCTGGAAGTTTGCATTCGTTTCGTGTAGAGTTTGATTCTATATTGCCATCTTATTCGAAGGTAGAACTTTCTATGAATGTATTTGGTATCTCAGACTGGATGAAACGCAAGCCTGTAGTGCACTTAACACTAGCCGGAGCACAACGTACGGTATCACTTACCGATACCATTCGTACAGATGGGATCAGTCGTTTTGATCTTACGGTTGCAAACTTAGATAGTATAACTTCCGCATACGGGTATATTCGTCTGGTACGCGACAAGGATACTTATTATAAGGTAACGCTGGATAGCGTACAGATATTGAATTTAATTCGCAAATAATCATGCGTAAAGCTGCTCATTATATTTATAACGGTACACCAATGAAGCTGCATTACATTGAGATCGATCAGTGTGGATGTTTGAAGGGGATATTTCCTTTGGCTTCCGAGATTGCAGGAACAGAATTCCACGACGGGGTTATTTTCGCTTTGCCAAAAGATGAAATAATATTGTCGCCAGTACAAATGATTGAGCAACTTAAAGATATAGAAAAAGAAAACCCACAGCTTTTGCTGTGGGATATTTTAAAGCTTTCGGGACTTGTACGTGAAGTATTGCCCGGAGAGCCGATTGTATTATTCAGACTTACCGGAGTAAACCTCCCTGCGGCGAAACTCGGCGCAAGCGATGGCAGTCGCAATTGCTACATTGAGCGATTCTGAGGTCGGACGCTCGGCCGGATAACTCGGAATAAACAAGCGCTCGCTTACCAACGATTCCATTTTTTCTGAAATTCCGTTTCCTTCATTTCCCATCATCAAAATACCATTGGGTGTAAGTGTTTTTTCGTATACGTTCTCACCATCCAGAAATGTTCCGTATACCGGAGCTTGTTGTGTGCGTAGGTACGCTTCAAGATCAAGATAGTGTACTTTTACGCGAGCCAGTGCTCCCATCGTAGATTGTACACATTTTGGGGCAAAAGCATCTGTTGTGTCGACAGAACAAATGATGTGTTCGATTCCAAACCAGTCGGCAAGTCGGATAATTGTACCTAGATTGCCCGGATCTTGGATACCGTCGAGAGCAATTACGAGCTCTTTTTGCGTATCAATATTACCTGCGTTGTAAGCAGGCATTTTAAATAAAGCAATTACATCTTGTGGTGTTTTCAGAAAACTGGCTTTTTTAATATCCCCTTCTTCTGCTACAATCAATTCATTTACTTTGATATCGCCCTGTGTTGCAAGCCAGGAAGGATTGGCAACAAGCAGTGTGCACTCAAAGTGTCCTAGCATATCAGCTACAAGCTTATTCCCTTCGGCAACAAAAATTCCTTCTTCTTTACGTATTTTTTTGCGTTCGAGCGATTGTATGTATTTAATCTTTGATTTACTTAGCATGATGGTAAAATTTATGAGCAAAGCTAAAAAAGAAAATCCGAATAAGCTATATTTGTAGCTCAATAATAGTTTCCGATGCACATTAAACACATATACAATCTCCTGATTTTAATCATTCTTGTTTCTTCTTGTAGCACCACAAAATTTGTGCCCGAAGGAGAGTACTTGTTAAACAAGGTTGAGATTAAATCAGATGCTCCAAAGATAGAAAACTCAACACTAAAAGGTTATTTACGACAACAACCCAACTTTAAGACATTTGGATTAGTAAAGACTTCGTTGTTTCTATACAACTTGTCGGGCAAAGACTCTGCCAAATGGATCAATAAGCAATTGCGAGGAATGGGCGATCCGCCAGTAATTTATGACTCGTCGTTGGTTTCGAAATCAGAGACAGAATTGCGCCGTTTCTTCATAAATAAAGGATATCTCAATGCCGATGTTGTTGCAAAAGTTGATACAAACTACAAAGACCGCAAAGTAAATATCATTTATGATATCAATGCACACGATCCGTATCGCATCAATCAATATGCAGTAGAGATTGAAGACAAAACCATTGATAGTTTGATCAATATTCCACCCGAAAAGCACTCAAAGCTGTACAATTTTATATTTCCTTCTGCCGAGCGTGAAGAAAGTAAAATTCATTCGGGAGAACTATTCGATCGAGATAAATTAGATCAGGAACGTCATCGTATTGCAAACATTTTGCTTCGTAAAGGGTATTATACGTTTGGTCGTGATAATGTAATTTATCTTGCAGATAGTACGAATCAAGACAATACGGTCGATTTGGCGATGCGCTTGCGTCCGTTTGTTGTGACAGACTCTGCAGGAACTGAGACCATAGAGAAGTACAAACAATACTATATCAATGATGTGGTAATTCTTACAGATTACGACCCGTTGAAGCTTGACGATGGAACGGCCGAGTTTGTGCCAACAGATACGTTGAAATATAAAGATATTTTCATTCTTTATGGAGAAAGCGGCAAGTCGGTGCGTCCGGGAGTATTGTATCGCAGTTGTTACATTCGTCCGGGAAGTTTGTATAATGAGCGAGCTGTAGAACAAACCTACGCTTCGTATGCAGCTCTTAGGGCTTTTCGCAATATCAGTATTCGTTTTGTCGAGACAACGCGAAACGATTCGTTGATGCTTGATTGCATAATTCTTACGACACCTTCTAAATTGCAAACAGTAGGGTTTGACTTAGAAGGGACTAATTCGGCAGGAGACTTTGGTGTTGCATCGGCAGTTACTTATGCTCACCGAAACTTATTTAAAGGCTCGGAAGTATTATCCTTTAGGGTGCGTGGGGCATACGAGGCTTTGTCAAAATCGGAAGGAAAGAATTATTTTGAGATAGGGGGGGAGACTTCATTAAACTTTCCTACGTTCTTGTTTCCGTTTGTACCAAATCGATTTAAACGAAGGATTAGGGCTAACACCGAATTTGCGGCAAGTTATAACTTTCAAACAAGACCTCAATTTGACCGTACCATTCTTTCCGGTAAATGGGGGTATTCATGGCAGGGGCGATTAAGCTCTTACGGTCGTCATACGGTAGACTTGTTGGAGGTGAACTACGTTTATTTGCCACGGATTGATAGTACATTTTATCACAATCTGCCGCAAACTACGGCATACTATAACTATTCCGATCAATTTATAGCAGGCACGCGTTATACTTATTCTTATTCAAACTTCAATCCGCAGAATAAGATGCGCAATGTAACTGCATTTCGCTTTGCGTTCGAATCGGCCGGTAATGGGCTTTATTTGTTATCGAAGCTTACCGGAGCAGAGAAGAACAGTAAAGGCGACTATAAGCTATTTGGCATTTACTACTCACAGTTTGTAAAAGGGGATTTCGATTTTAGTAAGACCATAGTGTTGGATAGTCGTAATCGCATCGCTTACCGTGTAGGGTTTGGTATTGGTTATCCTTATGGCAATGCCGATATGTTGCCTTTCGAAAGGCGCTACTTTGCCGGAGGAGCAAACAGTGTGCGAGGGTGGAGTGTAAGAACGTTGGGGCCGGGAAGTTTTCAGACCGATTCTACCACTACGTTCTTCGATCAGTCGGGCGACATACGTCTCGATCTGAATCTCGAATACCGAACACGTTTGTTTTGGAAGCTCGAAATGGCAGCTTTTGTAGATGCAGGAAATATTTGGACAATCAAAAAGTACGACTCGCAAAAAGACGGAAACTTCGATTTTAAGAGATTTTATAAAGAAATTGCACTTGCCTATGGTTTGGGCTTTCGACTCGACTTCGATTTCTTCCTTTTGCGCCTCGATATGGGTATGAAAGCCTATGATCCTCAGCGAAAAGGCGCCGATAGATGGGCGTTGTTAAAGCCAAACTTTAAGAAAGACTTTGCTTGGCATTTTGCAGTAGGTTATCCGTTTTAGTGAAAAAAAAGTAGTTTTTATTGACCAAACGTTTGGAAGTTTAAAAAATATAGCTACCTTTGCACCCGCAATCGAGAAACAAAAACGATGGTCGAGTAGCTCAGCTGGATAGAGCAACAGCCTTCTAAGCTGTGGGTCGTGGGTTCGAATCCCGCCTCGATCACGATTGATTTCCGAACAGGAGTTCTCGAATGGCTTGCCTCTTTAGCTCAGTTGGCCAGAGCACGTGATTTGTAATCTCGGGGTCGTTG
>CAMTPD010000127.1 GCA_947074265.1 uncultured Porphyromonadaceae bacterium | reverse complement strand
GATGGTCAGTGCTCCCGATATGGTGTTGCGAGATCTTTAGGCAGGAAGTAACAATGCTCCAGGCCCCCCTGTGACGGCGAACGAACCTGTATAGATTAGCATAAAGATCAGTGTTGTTAGTCCTACTTGCTCGAAGTAAAAAGTCATGGCAAGTGCAAACATACTAATCGACATACCGACAGCGCCTATAATCATTAATGGTTTACGACCAAAGCGGTCTACCGTAAGAATGGCAACAACTGTAAATGTAAGGTTGATGATACCAACAATTATGGTTTGTAATAAAGAGGTATCGGTGCCTGAGCCTATTGTGCGAAAGATTTCCGGCGCATAATACAATACAACATTGATACCAACGGCTTGTTGGAAAACGGAAATAAGTACGCCAATGATAATTACTGCCCATCCGAAAGAAAGCCAAGGCATATTCTTTTCTACAAGTGTTTCTTTAATTTGAGTCATTTCTCTTCGAGCTTCATCGGCACCGTAGAGACGTGTAAGTACGTTTTCTGCTTCTTTGGTTTCATTTTTGAGCATAAGAAAGCGTGGTGTTTTGGGAACGAAGAAAAGCAAAACCAGGAAAAGCAAACTTGGGATTAACTCCGAAGCAAACATCCAGCGCCAACCAATGGTGTCGAGCCAAGTGGCATCACCTTGTAAAGCTATGAAGTAGTTTACGAAATACACAACGAGCATCCCGAATATAATAGCGAATTGGTTCAAGGAAACAAGCTTCCCTCGAATTGCAGCGGGCGCAATTTCGGCAATGTACATGGGTGAAAGCATTGATGCTAGTCCGACACCTATACCTCCTAATATCCTGAAAAATATTAGAGAAGCGACTGTCGGAATATCAAATGGAGCGAAATAATCAGGAAGAGCAGAACCAAGCGCCGATATTGAAAACAGTAATGCGGCAAGGATGAGTCCATTGCGTCGTCCCATATGTTGACTGATAGGACCACCTAGCATACCGCCCACAATGCACCCGATCAAGGCACTTGAGATAATAAATCCTTTGATTGCACTAGCCATATTGTCGGTGAGTCCGTATACATCTCTTAGTGGTGTAACGAAGAAGTGATCGAGGGCTTGTGTTGTTCCGGATATAACAGCCGTATCGTAACCAAAGAGTAATCCTCCGAGCGTTGCAACCAAAGTGATTCCGATTACAAAGCGGGTATTAAATGTTGTGTTGTTCATGGTATAGGTATTATGAAATAAAAAAAACAGACCGTCCGAAGCCAGGAGTTCTGGCTTTCAAACGGTCTGTAAATATAACGATAATTAGATATGTTGGTTAAGGATGCATTCAAATAGTTCTTGTTTGCCGCTACGAGTTTGTGGCTCGCCATTTTTCAAAGCATACGAGCGCAAGTTTTCAAGAGTAAGTTTGCCTGTTTCAAATAGCTTGCCTTCACCTTGATCAAAAGAAGCATAGCGATCTTTTCTCATTTTCTTATAGTCGGAGTTTTCAAGAATATCTGCTGCAACAAGTAATGCTCTTGCAAAAGCATCCATACCACCGATGTGAGCAATAAAGATATCTTCCAAATCGGTAGAGTTACGACGAGTCTTAGCATCGAAGTTTGTTCCTCCATGACCAATGCCTCCGCCTTGAAGAAGTACCAACCATGCTTCAGTTAGTTCTTGGATGTTCATAGGGAATTGGTCTGTATCCCAGCCGTTTTGATAGTCTCCACGGTTTGCGTCGATACTTCCTAGCATACCGGCATCTACACATGCTTGCAATTCGTGCTCGAATGTGTGCTGTGCTAGTGTTGCATGGTTAACTTCAATATTTAGTTTGAAGTCTTTGTCAAGATTGTAGTGACGAAGGAAGCCAATTACGGTTTCTGCATCGAAATCGTACTGATGTTTCGTTGGTTCCATCGGTTTTGGTTCGATTAGGAATGTTCCTTTGAATCCTTGTTTGCGTGCATAGTCGCGAGCCATGGTCAACATCATAGCCAAGTGTTCTTTTTCACGCTTCATATCGGTGTTAAGTAAAGTCATATAGCCTTCACGTCCACCCCAGAATACATAATTTTCACCACCTAGAGCAATGGTTGCATCAATCGCATTTTTGATTTGTGTTCCGGCATAAGCTACCACGTCGAAGTCTGGGTTTGTAGCAGCTCCGTTCATATAGCGGTGGTGTCCAAATACATTTGCAGTACCCCAAAGTAGTTTGATGCCCGATTCTTCTTGCTTTTGTTTAGCGTATTCAACCATTGTTTGAAGACGTTTCTCACCTTCCTCGATTGTATCTCCTAGTTCGATAAGGTCTACATCGTGGAAGCAATAGTATGGAATGCCGATTTTGGTCATAAACTCAAAGGCTGCGTCCATTTTAGCTTTAGCTTTTTCTTCGGCAGTTGTAGCTTGGTCCCATGGGAAAAATTTGGTAGCTCCTCCAAAAGGATCTCCACCATCTCCACAAAGTGTATGCCAATAAGCCATTGAAAAACGGAAGTGTTCTTTCATGCTTTTACCCATCACCATACGATCTGCATCGTAAAACTTAAATGCTAATGGATTTTTTGATTCTTTGCCTTCAAATTTGATCTTTCCAATACCTGGAAAGAACTCTTTTTTTCCTGTTACGATATTCATGGTATCAATAGTTTTAATATGTAAATATTTAATTTTTTAATGCTGTTTGGAGATGTTGCTTCCAGATCTCATATGCATCTATATATGCTTGTTGGTTTTTAATATCAGGCTCTGCATTGTCGATACATTTGAGTGAATAGAAAGCTTCTGCCGGTGTTTTGTATATTCCGCAACCGATACCGGCACCACGTGCAGCACCTATCGAACCATCTGTATCGTATAATTCGATCATTGCATTATTGATAGTTGCTACGGCTGTACGGAATAGAGGACTGAGATACATGTTGGCATGTCCGGCTTTAATTATGTGGGTTTGAATACCTACTTGCTTAAGGATATCAATACCGTATCTAAAAGAAAAAGCAATACCTTCTTGTGCGGCACGCATCAAATGAGATCTGTCGTGTATGTTGTAGTTGATTCCATGCATAGATGCTGCGATCTCTTTATTTGCCAACATTCGTTCTGCTCCATTACCGAAAGGCAAGATTGAAATTCCTTTACTGCCAATTGGAGCTTGTGCTGCTAATTCGTTCATTTCGGAATAACTCATGTTTTGAGAAGCAATATTACGACGTATCCAAGCATTGAGAATTGCTGTGCCGTTGATACAGAGTAATACTCCTAATCTGTTTTGTTCACTTGTGTAATTTACATGTGCAAAACTATTAACTCTAGACTGTGCGTCGTATGTTACTTGATCGCTAACACCGTACACAACTCCGGATGTGCCTGCTGTTGATGCAATTTCTCCGGGATTAAGAACATTCAGAGATAATGCATTATTGGGTTGATCTCCGGCTCTATAAGTTACAGGTATGCCTTCGGTAAGATGAAGTTCGGATGCAGCTGTCGAAGTCACTTCCCCTTGTATGCCAAACGTAGGGACTAAAGGAGCTAGGAGTGTTTCTGAAAATCCAAAGGTATTCAACAATGGTTTTGATATACACTTGTCTTTGAAATCCCAAAAAATACCTTCTGATAGTCCGGACAAAGTTGTTGTTGCAAGGTTTGTTAAACGCATGGCAATATAATCTCCCGGAAGTAGAATCTTGTCTATCTTTTCAAAGATCTCCGGTTCATTTTCTTTGATCCAGGCTAACTTCGACGCAGTAAAATTGCCAGGGGAGTTGAGTAGATGAGAAAGGCAATAATCACTTCCTAATTTATTAAAGGCATTATTTCCATAAGGAACACCTCTGCTGTCACACCAAATAATGGCAGGACGCAATACCTTACCATCTTTGTCTACAACAACAAGTCCGTGCATTTGATATGAAATGCCGATTCCCTTTATTTCTTTAGGGTTTATCTTAGCTGTTGAAAGAATGGAATGTGTAGCAAGTTGAAGATTCTTCCACCATTCTTCGGGGTGTTGCTCTGCCCATCCGGCTTTGTGAGCAATGATTTCCATTTCTGTTTTTGGAAAAAAATCTGTAGCAATACATTGTCCGGTTTGTGTATCAACAAGTGATGCTTTGACCGAAGAACTGCCTATGTCGTATCCGATTGTATACATAAATGTGTTGTTAAAACTGCATGGTAATAAAAGGTTGTCTCGATAAATATAGAGATTAAATTGAGATGGCGTAACGTATTGTAATATAAATAATTTTGATAGGATGTGGTATGTGGAAAGGTATATGTGTGTATTGTACACTAAATACTGATGGAAAGTAGTAAAAATACAAGGAAAAATAGAGTAGCTGCTGTTAGTCTAAAACTACAATAAGATGTGATGCGTAAAAAAAGTTAACGGGAGTACTCTGCTTACAGAATACTCCCGTTTGAAGGTATTATTTTGAATAATCCGAATTACAATTTAGCACGGATTGCTTCGCTTTCTTTTTCAAATCCTGGTTTGTTTAAAAGCGCAAACATATTCTTTTTATATGCTTCTACACCCGGTTGGTCAAAAGGATTTACACCTAGTAAATAACCACTGATACCACAAGCTTTTTCAAAGAAGTAGAATAATTGACCGATATAGAATGCATCAAGCTTTGGCATATCAATCTTCAGATTAGGAACACCTCCATCTACGTGTGCTAGTTGAGTTCCAAGTTCTGCCATCTTATTGACAAAGTCAACGCGTTTTCCAGCAAGGAAATTTAAGCCATCAAGGTCTGCATTATCAGTTGGGATCTCTACACAATGATCAGGAGTTTCAATAGAGATTACAGATTCGAAAATCGTGCGCTCTCCTTCTTGAATCCATTGTCCCATTGAGTGTAGATCAGTTGTTAGGTCTACAGCTGCAGGGAAGATGCCTTTGTGTTCTTTTCCTTCACTTTCTCCGTAAAGTTGTTTCCACCATTCACCGATATAATGAAGTTTTGGGTGGAAGTTACAAAGGATTTCTATCTTTTTCCCATCTTTATATAATTCGTTACGAGTTACAGCATATAGAGCAGAAAGGTTTTGCTCAAATGGTACGTCTGCACTTGTCGCTTTTTCCATAGATGCAGCCCCGGCAACAAGCTCTCTGATTGAGAAGCCGGCAGCAGCGATAGGAAGTAGACCTACAGGAGTAAGAACAGAGAAACGACCACCAACATTATCAGGGATGATAAATGTTTTGTAACCCTCTTGATCTGCCAAAGTGCGAAGTGCTCCTTTTGCTGCATCAGTAACTGCTACAATTCTATGTTTAGCTTCTTCTTTACCAACAGCTGTTTCCAATTGGTTTTTAAGAATGCGGAAAGCCAAAGCCGGTTCTGTTGTTGTTCCAGATTTTGAGATGTTGATAATTCCGAATTGTTTTCCTTGAAGGAATTGAGACAATTCGAAAAGATAATCTTCTCCGATATTTTGTCCGGCATATACAATAACCGGATTTTTACGGTCTCTTTGCAACCAGTCGAAGCTATTGCTCAAAGCATCGATTACGGCTTTAGCTCCAAGGTAGCTACCTCCAATACCAACAACTACGATTACTTCACATTTAGAACGCAAAGTAGCAGCTGTTGCTTCAATATCAGCAAGATGTTCTTCTGTTATTGACGAAGGAAGGTGTAACCAACCAAGAAAGTCATTACCACGACCAGAGCCGTTTTCTAATATTTCAATACACTCTTTTGCTTTAGAAGCTTGTGCTTCAATTTGGGCTTTAGTTACATTACCCAA
>CAMTPD010000126.1 GCA_947074265.1 uncultured Porphyromonadaceae bacterium | reverse complement strand
TCCGATCTTAACTCTGTTTGATATAAATCTTAGTTTAGATAAAGTACCCTTAACATTGTCATTTAATTTAATCACATTATCGTTGTGAAAACGTATTGTGTCATTTAACGCCAAGAAACTATTAATATCGAATAACTTAAACGCAAAAATGAGTAGAACTGGTCTATTTTCCGTACTGATTTTTTGCTGCTCTTCACTTTGTATGCCACTTATGGCAAAAGCAAAGAAGAACTCAGTAAAAGCTGATTCATCGGCTGTTGAGAAAAACAAATATCAGGAAATTCTAAAGGATGCAGAAACAGACGAAGGTATGTTTCGTGTGCATAAAGTAAAAAGTGATTATTATTTTGAAATCCCGGATTCTTTGTTGGGACGAGATATTCTTATTGTGAATAAGGTATCTGGTGTTCCTTTTGATTTGAATGATGCCGGGTTGAATAAAGGGATGAACTATGAGAATAAAGTAATCCGTTTTCAGGTTGATACTGCCGCAAATAAATTGTGGGTAATGACTATCAATCCGATGATTTCTGTAAAGGAAGACGATGCAATTGCAGCTTCTGTAAAAGATAATTTTACAGAGTCAGTTATGGAAACCTTTGCTATTGATGCCTACAATAGAGATTCTTCAACTGTTGTTGTAAAAATGAACAAGGTTTTTGATGGTTCAGAAAAAACATTCAATGATTTATACAATGGCATTTCACTTGGAGGGTCTGTAAAAAAAGATTTTTCGAAGATTGAAGCGATCAAATCATTTCCCAATAATATTCTTGTAAAATCAGTATTGTCTACAACCTTCACAGAAGGAAGTAAAACAATACCCTTGAGTGTACTTACAACAACCAATTTGGTACTGTTGTCAGAAAAGCCAATGAAGCCTCGTTTTGGGGATCCTCGTGTTGGCTTCTTTACAACAGATCATTGGTATTTTAATGACGAACAACAACAAGTTGAAAAACGTAAACTTGTAAACCGTTGGAGGCTTGAGCCGAAACCGGAAGACTTGGAACGATATAAAAAAGGAGAGTTGGTAGAACCGATAAAACCTATTGTATTTTATGTTGATCCGTCTACTCCTAAGCAATGGAAGAAGTACATCATGGATGGTGTTACCGATTGGGATGTTGCATTCCGTCAAGCAGGATTCAAAAATGCAATTCAAGTAAAAGAGGTTACTGAAGAGGATGAAGATTTCGATCTTGACGATGTTCGTTACTCAGTAATTACGTATGCAGCATCAGCTCGTGCTAATGCGATGGGTCCTTCTATTATTGATCCTCGTTCTGGTGAGATTATTGAAGCCGATGTTGTGTGGTGGCATAATGTAATGACGGCTATTCATTCATGGTTGCGCGTTCAACTAGGAGCTACTTATCCGGAGTTTCGATCAAATGTATTGGCAGAACAAAGCATGGGTGAAGCGATTCGTTTCGTTTCTTCACATGAATTGGGGCATACATTTGGTATGACACATAACATGGGTGCTTCAAGTTCATACCCTGTAGACTCTTTACGCTCAGAATCTTTTACTCAAAAGATGGGGACATCTTCTTCTATCATGGATTATGCTCGCTTTAATTATGTAGCACAACCGGAAGACGGTGTAAGTTCGCTTAATCCGGTAGTAGGTATTTACGATAAGTTTGCTATCGAATGGGCATATCGTTATTTAGATACAGCAACACCACAAGAAGAGCTTACAATTCTAAATGATTGGATTCGTAAGCATGAAGATAATCCATATTATTTCTATGGTGAAACACAAGATCCGAAGAACTGTATCGATCCTCGTTCTCAGTCGGAAGATCTTGGCGACGATGCCATTAAAGCAGGTCAATATGGTTTGGCTAATTTAAAGAGAATTGTACCAAACATCCCTGCTTGGACAGAGGCAATCGGTGAATCTTACTCTGAGTCTGGAAAGCTTTTGATGGGTGTAGTAAACCAGTGGCAGATGTATGCTGAGCATGTAATGGCAAATGTGGGAGGTTTCCATATCAATAATATTGTAAAAGGCAATGATCAAAACCGCTATATTCCAATTGATGCAGCAAAACAAAAAGAAGCTGTAAAGTATCTTCTCGATGAGGTTTTTGTAATACCTACTTGGCTATTCAATGATCCGGCATGGGGCAAAAGCTATGCAATACAAGAGGCTCCAATGGGAGATGTAGAATATTCTCCTTATAATGTAGCCAGAGAGCTGCAGTATGCAACGTTCTATAACTTGTTGAAAGATGAGCGTTTGCTGCGTATGTATGAGACAGAAGCTCAGTTAGGTAAAAAGGATACTTATATGCCTGAGCAAATGTTTGACGATATCTATAACGTAATCTTCAAAACTTCTGAAAAAGGTAAAGATTTGTCTTTGTACAAGCGAATGACTCAAAAGAACTTCCTAGATGCGATTATTGTAAGCTAAAATAAAACAGTAGAAAAGACTACTAAAAAAGCATTGAGAAACGAACATGCTTGTCGTAGTAATTGTTGCACGCTTGCTCAAGATATGCCAGCTTTGAAAATGATGCCAAGACCGGAGATTGAAGCGACAAATCTTAATTATACAGCAATGAGTCGTGTTTCAGAAGCTGTATCTGTTAAGAGAGGCGTTTTATTTAGAGTTCTTAAGTTAGCTCAAAAACGAAAAAACAGCGGTGACGATGTCACTCGTAATCACTATATGGATATTGAAGTGCGTATAAAAGAAGCACTAAATTTACGCTAAACGCCCCTTACTATAAATTAAACTTAAACGCACGTATTTCTAAACAATGAGGAAATTTGTACTAGCCCTGGTTGCTGTAATTGTTCCTTTGATAACGTTCGCACAGTCTACACGAACGATTACAGGACAAGTATTCGATAACGAAACGAAAGAGACGTTGATCGGTGCAACCGTATTTATTGATCCAAAAGACGGAATCGCATTAGACTTCAATCCACAAGGAACTGTTGCAGATGCAGATGGTAAGTTTTCATTTACATTGCCTAAAGATGTAAAGCATGTTATTGTAAGTTATCTTGGTTATGAACCTAAAAAAATAGATGTCTCTAAGCATTCTGTTTTTAAGATAATGCTTGATTCAGACACACAAGTATTGAGTGATGTTGTTGTTACGTTTTATCAAAAGATAGAGAAGCGTAAAATAACATCTGCAATCGCAAAAGTAAACTTAGAAGATATTCAACAAGTTGGTGTTGCGAGTGTAGATCAATTGTTGCAAGGACAACTTTCGGGTGTAGTTTCTACACCAACGAATGGAGGTCCGGGTTCTGCAAATAAAATTCGTATTCGTGGTACTGTGTCGTTGAACGGAAGTTCAGATCCTCTGTGGGTAGTAGATGGTTTGCCGTTAGAGGGAAATGATATACCAAAAGATTACGATGGAAAAGAAAATATAGATAATCTATCGAATGTATCTATTGCGGGTCTTAATCCGGATGACATCGAAGATATTACAATCTTGAAAGATGCTGCTGCAACAGCGATTTATGGTGCTCGTGCCGCTAATGGTGTGATCGTTGTAACGACCAAGAAAGGTAAAAAAGGGAAGATGAAGATCAATGTAAACGCAGCAACGTTTATTACAACACGTCCCGATCTTTCTCGACTAGATTTGATGAATGCAACTGAAAAGGTTGATTTTGAGCTAGGACTTGCAAGTCGTAACGATCTTACTTATCGTAGTGGTAAAGGTGACGTGATGCGAATCCTGAACAGATACAATCAACTAGATGCATATCGATCGGGTGGTTTCTCAGCAATTTCATCCGAAGCACAACGCGATATTAATACACTGCGAGGCATCAATACCGATTGGGGTAAAGAAATCTACCGTACAGCAATCAACCAACAATATGGTTTGAGCCTTTCTGGTGGTGGAGATCTTGCCAACTACTATGTTTCTACAGGTTACTTTAATGAGCAAGGTACAACAAAAGGTACAGGGTATGAGCGTTTCAACTTAACGTCAAATACTGACTTTACGCTTTCAAGCAAGGTAAACTTGAGCCTTGGTTTATTTGGTAGCCAAAGCAAGCGTGAATCATATATCTCCGACACTGATGCATTTACGAACCCAAGTAGATATACACGTACGGTAAATCCATATCGCTCTCTATATGATGAAAACGGTAAATACATCTACGATCAGGATATTGATGGTCGTGATGATCGCTACATGCCTTTCAACTATATGGAAGAGAGTGCAAAGACAAACTATGAGTTGAACAATACTGCGATCAAAGCATTGTTGTCTTTGGACTACAAAGTGATGAAAGGCTTAAAATTGAATACGCAGTTTGGTATTCAATACGACAAAACATCAACAGAAAAGTTTGCTGACAAAGAAACCTACTTTACGCGTAAGTATAGAGACTATACTCGTTATATCCAAAAGCCTTCCGGACAGACTGCTTACTTTTTGCCGGATGGAGGTATTATCCAGAACTGGAACAATGATTTCTCCCAATACAATGTGAAAGCACAAGCGGAATATAGCAAAAGGTTTCATGACACTCATGATGTAGATGTTTTGTCTGGTGTTGAGCTGCGTGGAAACACAACAACAGAAATTACCTCGAACGGATGTGGTAAGTACTCCCTAACATTCACAACAAAGCCATTGGTGTTTCCGGAAGGAACCTCTACTTCTACGATCAATGATAAACGTTTCCTTCAATATGCGAAACGTTTTGTAGAGAATCGATTTGCTTCATATTACGGTACTGCATCGTATACATACGATAATCGCTATACTGTGTTTGGTAGTATTCGCTTCGATGGTTCAAACTTATTCGGTATTGATCCAAAGTATCGTTACTTACCTCTTTGGTCGGTATCCGGAGCATGGAATGTCAACCGTGAAGAATTTATGCAAGGTATTGACTGGATCAATAACTTAAAACTACGCGGATCGTATGGTCTTCAAGGAAATGTTGATAAAAATACATCTCCTTTGATTGTAGGAGAGTGGAACAACTCGACAATTTTGCCTGGTGTAAATGAGCCGGTAATTAATGTGACGTCTCCTCCAAATAAGAACCTTCGTTGGGAGAAAACTTCTACTTACAATGGAGGTTTGGATTTGTCAGTATTAGATAATCGCATCTCTTTAAGCGTAGAAGGGTATTACCGTGATAGCCGTGACTTGATTGGTGTAAGAGCTATTCCGAGTGAGAACGGATTTCTTATGACAACGCTCAACTGGGCTCGAGTAACAAACAAAGGCTTTGAGCTATCTCTATCTACGGTAAATATCCGTACGAAAGATTTCAGATGGTCTACAGACTTCAACTTCTCAAGAAACATAAGCAAGGTTAATGATATCCATGTTCAAGATAACTCATATTCTCCTTCGTTGAAAGGATATCCGGTGAATGCACAGTTTGCAATCAAAACTGCCGGACTAGATGAGAATGGTTTGCCAATATTTGAAAAGGACGGAAAGCAAGTTTCTGGTAGTGAGTTCTTCGATATCCGTGAAGGAGATTGGGGAATCATGGAGTCAGGTCTTTCTAATGCGGAATTCCGTAACCTATTTACATACGTGGGCGATCTTGATCCTAAGTTCTCTGGAGGTTTTATCAATAAGTTCAGATACAAAGATTTCGACTTGGCTATTTCTTGTAACTTCAATATCAAGCAAACGGTAAAAGAACAACCATTCTATAATCCAACTACGCTTGATAGAGGTTCCAACTACGGTCCCAAAGCAACTCCAATCAGGGCTCCAGACAATACATAGATACGA
>CAMTPD010000125.1 GCA_947074265.1 uncultured Porphyromonadaceae bacterium | reverse complement strand
AGATTCTCCGGAGTGACTGGAGTTCAGACGTGTGCTCTTCCGATCTAGAGTGAAATAGAGGGTTAATTCAGTGAGAATACTGTTGATGCTAGATCAGGTTTCTTTTCCTCACTCCTAATATAAACCATTATGGGCTACTGATCCCCAATCAGTCCTTTAGTATCAGATAACGCAGAAACAGGCAGATGGTGAATTATGCACTTAAACTGCATTAAAGTAATGGACCTACCTCTCTGCTCCACTTCTGCGTCCGCCTGCTTTTGCCGAATACGAAGATGCCTGCAAACTGTATCGACACGATCTTTCGTTCGTTGCACTTCGTGATTTCTCATCAACAGACATGAGCCGTTATCAAACGGTTTGGTTAGCTACACCCAATAATCCCGATGGGTATTTTACCGATAAAGCAGTAATTAGAGCTGTAGCCGAGCAATATCCCGATACATCCTTTATTCTCGACGAAGCCTATGCCGGATTGTGTTCGGGCGAACATGCAACTTCGGATACAAACGAGCCTTCAAACCTCATTTCCATTCATTCGCTGACAAAGCTATTTGCCATACCCGGCATTCGCCTAGGCTATATCATTGCAAGCGAAGCTGTGATTGCCCAACTGCAAGAGATGCGCCCGCCTTGGAGTGTGAATGCACTTTCGCAAGAAGCAGGACTGTTTATCATGGAGCATTACGAGGTGCTTTTGCCCGACTTTAAAGAATTGCAAACGGAGGTGTCTTTTCTGGTGAATGCATTTGCAGACTTGCCCGAAATCGAAGTAGAGCCCTCTTCGTGTAACTTCTTTTTATGTCGATTAAACAAAGGCATAGCCTCCGAATTGAAAGCATTTCTGATCGAAACACATGGTATCTTGATTCGAGATGCATCTAACTTCAGAGCCCTCGATCAGCATTGTTTTAGGGTAGCGGTACAAAGCAGAGAAGCAAATGAAGCCTTGGTAAAAGCAATGCACGATGCACAATCTAAAGGTTTGATCTAAGTAGATAGTTTATAATTATGATTGAATATTTTTCTTATACGATCACACCTGTATTGATCGGCTTTATCATAGACTGTATTGTGGGAGATCCCTACAAAATGCCACATCCCATACGTTTGTTTGGCAATGTGATTGCTTTTATGGAAGCACATCTCAACCAAGGAACCAGACGCAAAATAAAAGGCATCTTTACGTGTATACTACTCGTGTGCGCAACATGGGGCATTTTCTCTATTTTGCAATTCACTCTATCCGACTACCCCATTCTGTTGTATGTTTTTAATATCGCATTCTTCTTTTTCGGGATAAGCAATAAATCGCTGATCGATGAAGGAATGAAGGTAGAACGCTTTGTGCAAAAAGGCGATTTGCCGGGAGCAAGAGAGCAGCTGAGTTGGATCGTAGGTAGAGAAACGAGTACACTTTCTTTTTCCCAGATACGAACGGCTACACTCGAAACCTTATCCGAAAACCTAAGCGATGGGGTAGTGGCTCCTATCTTTTATTATGCCATTGGTGGCATCCCGTTGATGATGACTTACAAAATGATCAATACCCTCGACTCTATGGTAGGTTACAAAAGCGAGCGATACCGCAACTTTGGTTTCTTCTCGGCACGTTTAGATGATGTAGCCAATTACATACCGGCACGCCTCACGGCTTTTCTAATGCTGATAATCCCTTTCAGCCTTAGGGGTTTTCGTTTTGTAAAGTTATACGGACGTAAACATGCGAGTCCGAATTCAGGATATCCCGAATCGGCTCTAGCCGGAATACTCGACTGTCGCTTTGGCGGACCTAATACCTATCACGGAAAGGTAGTAGATAAGCCTTATATCGGAACCAACGATCGCGAACTGACACACGAGGATGTACAAACAGCTTGTCGGGTCAATCTGCGTGTAGCATTGATGATGGTCATACTGGTAGTTGCATTGGAAGCTATCGTTGCTTTTCTATAATTGTATTACGATTTGATGAAGTTATTGCCGGATCTTACTTTTTAGATAGTTGTATTGGGTGATTTGTTATCTTTGATCGTTTCTAACACGATAACAAAACAAATATATCAATCAAGAAAAACACGCAACTATGACTAATTCCTTGAAAAGCAAGCGATCCTTTCTAATGGGAGCAGTAATGCTTATGGCAGTTTCTTCGGTTTTTGCAGGAAAGCGAAAATCTGTTTTTGTAATTGTAGATGGTATCCCGGCAGACGTAATCGAACGTGTACATACACCGGCGATAGACGAAATCAGTAATCAGGGCGGTTACAGTCGTGCATTTATGGGAGGCAAAGAGGGTGGTTATTCTCAGACTCCAACTATCTCGGCCGTATGTTACAATTCGCTACTAACCTCCACATGGGTAAATAAACACAATGTATGGGGAAATGGTATCGAAGCACCTAACTATAACTATTGGACTATATTTCGCATTGCGAAGAATCAAAAGCGAGATGTGTCTACCGCTATCTTTTCTACCTGGGAAGACAACCGTACCAAACTCGTGGGAGAAGGGAAGCCGGATGCCGGAGCCATAAAGCTTGATTATGCCTATGACGGTATGGAACTTGATGATAAGAACTATCCGAAAGAAAAAGATAATTTGCAGATTCTAAAGATCGATGAAGCTGTAGCAGACAAAGCGGCACAATCGATTCGTACCGAAGCACCCGATCTTACGTGGGTATATTTGCAATATACAGACGATGCCGGACACCATTTTGGTAATGGCGAGAAGTTCGACGGATATGTAAAAGATGCAGACAACCAAGTGAGTCGTATCTGGGAAGCAGTAAAAGAGCGCGAGCAAAAAAGCGGAGAAGAATGGATGGTAGTGGTAGTAACCGATCATGGTCGTAAAGACGATGGTTACTCACACGGCGGCCACTCAGACCGTGAACGCACCGTTTGGTACGCAACCAACCAAAAGCCCAATGCGCACTTCAACAACCAGTACAACTCGATTCTGGATGTGATGCCATCTATTTGCCGTTATATGAATTTTGAGATCCCTCAACCATTGAAATCAGAGATAGAAGGTGTTTCTTTTATCGGGAAGACAGATCTTGTAGGTGTTGAGGCGGCTAAGGCGAATGGCAATATCAACCTCACATGGAAAGCTTATAATCCCAAAGCGAAAGCAACGGTATACATGAGTACGACCAACAACTACAAAACCGGTGGCGCAGATCAATGGATCAAAGTAGGAACAGTAAAGGCCGGAGCCGAAAACTTTACCGTTGACACAAGCAAATATCCGTCAGACTTTTATAAGTTTAGTGTCGTTACACCCAATACGCAAAATAACTGTTGGTATGTAGATTAACCATACCTATATATAAATAAACTCCTCAGATCTTGTCCGTTGTTCGGTAAGATCTGAGGAGTTTCTATTTCGTAACCAGTCAATCCTAGATAAATGGTTTCAGCGTATTGCCATTAGCATCTACAGGATAAAGAGCTTGTTCGGCTTCGAGCTGTGCACTCATCATCTCTACCATTTCACGCAAACGTTTGATGTTTGTCGTTGCCAGGTTTTGCGTCTCGCCCGGATCTTTACTCAAGTTGTAAAGCTCGTAAGAAGGATGTTGAGGCAACTCCGGATTGTAGAAATAAATCAACTTCCAGTCGCCATCACGAAACGAGGTGAAGTAACTGCCGTTATTCGCATGCGGAAAATGCATCCATACCCTCTCGCCTCGTTGTTCATTCTTCTTGCCACCGAATTGAGTAGTCAGATCTACGCCGTCAATCACATGAGATGTCGGTTTTTGCACATTAGCCGCTTGCAATACCGTAGGATAAATATCCATAATTGTACCCAATTGCTGTTGAATGGAATTCTCCGCAATAGGCATTTGCTGCTGAAACTTATTATGCTTGTCAGGCTTACCCCAGCAAGCAATAAACGGCACACGTACACCACCTTCATATTCAGTACCCTTCTTGCCACGAAGCGGTGCGGAAGACGTATAACCTTTCAGCGCACCAAGCGGAGCATCCGATCCGTTATCACCCAAGAAAATAATCAATGTATTCTCAGCGATACCCTTTTCTTGCAAATGATCCATGATATCATTCAGCGACTTATCCATCCCTTCTATCAGGGTAGCAAACGCAACAGCTTGATCATTTTTCCCTTGATTTGTATAGTTTGCCACAAAACGCTTATCAGCCTCAAAAGGAGCATGCACCGCATAATGCGCCATATATAGGAAGAAAGGCTTGTTATCCGCAATAGATTTATCAATTTGCTCGTTTGCTTCCAAAGTAAGCGCATCACTCAGGAATACATCTTTGCCATGATATTTTTCCAATCCGGGTACAGCCCTCGACTTATTTCCTTTGATATTGCCATAGCCATGTTCGCCATAATAACTCCCCGGCTGACCTATCGAGCAACCGGCAATGTTTACATCAAAGCCAATGTTTTTAGGATCCTCGCCATCACTGCCAATACAACCGAAGTGAGCCTTACCGACATGAATCGTACGGTAACCGGCCTCTTTTAGCACCTTCGGAATAGTAGGCATTTGCTTCGAGATACCTTGCCAATTCCAGTCGGCAGGACCATACGGCGTACGATTATTACTTTCAGAGTTGATCCAGTTGGTCGTTGCATGACGTGTAGCGTTTTGACCGGTCATGATGGATGTTCGGGTAGGGGAACTCACACTTTGTGCGTAGAATGTAGAGAAGCGAACCCCTTGTTGAGCCATACGCTCCATTCCGGGAGTTCTATACCAATCGTTGAGCGGATGTTTTACAGCTTCGCCTTTCGCATTTGTAATAAAAGGAAGCGAAGTATCCATAACACCCATATCATCGACCAAAAAAACAATAATATTAGGACGCTCCTGAGCCGAAACAAATCCCGACACAGCAAGCATAGAGCAGCAGATCATCTTTTTCATGATACGTATTGTATTGTTAGTTAGCAATTCGAATAATAGAGATAAACGTATCTCATTCGTAAAGGTAATAGATTTATGACAAAAGTGTAAATTTCTAAAAATACAATCCACGACATAGACATATTGTGCTTCTAAAAATCTTATTACATTTGCGAATCTGTAAAAAATAAAAGAAAGCATATTCACACGTTGCAATAATCTTGTTATAATAGAAAGAACTAAAAGCCAAAAACAAAAAGAAGTTATGAAAAAGGTCCTATCGCTCGGTATTGCTTTATCAGCAGTACTACCATTTACATCGTGCAAGCAAACCAGCACTGAAAATCAGAGTCAAGCCAAGCCTACTACAAGTATGATTGGAAACTATGTAACCTCCGACTACAATCAACGCAACGAAGGTTATGATTTCATTGCAGTATCGATAACATCACTAACAGACAGTACGGCCAAGATCGCAGTACGCTCACGAGCAGACATAAAAAATCCTACGTGCAGATTCGATGCCATTGGTGCCATACAAGGAAAAGACACCGTTCAGGTGCAGAAAGATGGCGAAACCATCTACTTCACACTTCACGGAGACACCCTTAACGTGTCGTCTCCAAATCCAAACGGACTTTATTACTACTGTTCGGGAGGAGCCAGTTTGAACCAAGACTACATCAAACTGACAGCACCATTAGACGAATCACTTCTAGGTCAGCGTAGTTATACGCAGGTACACAATAATGGAAATCTATCATTTGATGTAGAAGTCGTTGGTGATACACTCACCGTTACCCCATACAGACTAGAAGTATCCAACGAACCACAAAAACAAGACATCGCAGGATACACCGTAGT
>CAMTPD010000124.1 GCA_947074265.1 uncultured Porphyromonadaceae bacterium | reverse complement strand
GGTAAGATATGTAATTTAAGAAAAAAAGAGCGCGGATCTTATAAAAAGACACGCACTCTGCTTTTTGTAAAGAAAAAAGCTTCGTTTTGTTTAGGATATTATCAGTAAAAAGGGATTTAGTTGTTAAATCCAGTTTTTATCGGTATAGTAACGCATTAGATTTTGAATGGCATCTTGCAAATCGCGACGTAATTCATCTTCAATGATGCGTATGTCGATACGATAATGTTCATTCATTTTATGAAGCAGATATTCTGAGAATAGTTGTTTTGCATCGTGTGCCGGTATATGTTGGTTGAATTGTACGGTTGCGGAATGTGTATGTGCAACAACAGACCCGAATAGGTGTTTTTGTCCGTCTTTTTCTGCCCATACTTCATAATTAGTTGCACCGTCGCCAGACGCAACGCAAGGTGGTACTACGCTTTTCAATAATTGATGCATAGTTTTGAATGATGCATCAACTTTTAATTTGTCCATGACGTTTCGTTTTTGTGATTTTACTTTAAAACAGTATTTAGTAATGTAATGTTGCAAAAAAAATCATTTACGCAAAGCTCTGCTGAATCGAATGTGGTTGATCAAATCGATAACTCCGTAGATAATAGCGGTGATACCACAAAACATGAAGAGGTTTGCTGCGGTTCCGAATGGATTCATTATGATTAAGATGCCAGCTAGTAGAATCAGTATCGGAAAGATGTAGTAAAGTCCGGATACGGGACCTGCCTTTCGTGCAGATGCCAATACCGAGAGTTGACTTACTCCACCCAAGATTAGTAAAAAAGCGATAATGTACATGAGGATGCTAACAAAGAATGGGGGAATGGCAATCATGGCGATACCTAAAGCTGCCATTAAGAAGCCATCGAGTGGAAAGCTACCATTCATGACATATCCTGCCGACTTGGCCCGATAGAATGAAATGACGGAGATTACTCCCATTAACAGGAGTAGTACGCCTATTACAATAACGACATAGCTGAGTGCAAGACCCGGCCAAATAACCAATATGATACCAAGGATGATGGCTAATATGCTTCGGGATACGGGAGCAGTGAGCCGGTTGATTGAGCTTGACATAGTTGTTTTATTTTTTAATAAATATGTTTTACTCAATAACAACCGACATGGGATTATTGCTCGTGTATGAGGTCTTATTTTATTTATTTTTCAGGATCGAGAGGGCTAATCGAATGATCCCGAATCCGATATTGCCATCTAGTGCTTCGTGGAGGGGTTTGAGCTCGGTTGTATGTCCTAGCTTTTCTGCCGCACGTGCTACTGCTTGTATTTCGTCGTTGCTGATGTAACGACTCCAATCGGTAAGATCTCCTTTTTCGACCAAATAGGCAAGATGGGAATATACGGTAACGGGTTGTATCTTCCTGAATTCTGCTATTTGTAATGCTCCTAGGCCTTTGTGTACACAGTCGAGTGTTTCTTTGTAGGTGTCTCCTTTGGCTCTTTTTTTACCAATTGCTTTGCGGATAGTGGTGATGAATTCTTGTCCGTATTTTTCGAGTTTAACTTCGGATACACCGGCGATGTTGGAAAACTCGACCATCGATACGGGTTTGTCTTCGACCATTTGTGTGAGAGACTTGTCTGTGAAGATGGCATAGGCCGGTACATCTTCGAGTGTGGCAAACTTGTAGCGTAGTTTGCGTAGTTGCTCGAATAGTTGTTCGTCTTCACTTAGATGACTTTCGGCTTCGGCGATGCGAGAGCGTTTTCCGGCTACCGGGGCTGTTGTTGTCTCGAGTTTGACTTTGGCAAGTAGAGCTGTAGTTTCACCCATCAAGACTTTGCGTCCCATGTTGGTAGTCTTGAGTGTGTTGCCATCGTTGTATGCCATCTCGATGTAGCCTAGTTGTAGCATTTGCAGTAAATAGGCTTGCCATTCGCGGAAGGATAGATCGGATCCGACACCAAAAGTCTTGATCTGGTGATAGCCTGCAGAGATAATTTCGATACGACGTGATCCACGCAAGATGTCGATGAGCAGATTTACACCGACACGTTGTTCGGTGCGGACGATGGCACTGAGTGCTTTTTGTACGAGGATGGTGCCGTCGATGCGCTCGGGTGGATTAAGACACACGTCGCAATTGCCACAGTCATGGTCCATTTCTTCTCCAAAGTAGCTAAGTAGTATGCGACGACGACAGATGTCGGACTCTGCATATTGCTGCATGCGGTTGAGTTTGTCGAGATTGGTTCCTTGCTGTGCGCTTTCTTTGGCAAAGTTGGAAAGCATAACTAGGTCTCCTAATGTATAGAACAGTAGTGTGTCTGCTTTGGAACCGTCGCGTCCGGCTCTACCGATTTCCTGGTAGTAGCATTCGATACTCTTGGGCATGTTGTAGTGTATTACCCAACGTACGTTCGACTTGTCGATTCCCATACCAAAGGCTACAGTGGCGCAGATTACGCGTTCTTTGTCGTTGAGAAAATCGTTTTGATTTTGCTCACGTTCGCTATTGGAGAGGCCGGCATGATAAACTCCGGTGCTTACTCCTTCTTCAGCTAATTCCTTGGCGAGTGTTTCGGTATTTTGTCGGCTGAGGCAATAGATGATACCGCTCTGACGGGGGTGTCGCTCGATGAAGTCGAGGATGGAGTTGATCTTTTGCTTCTTCCCAAGTCCTTTTACTACTTTGAGTGAAAGATTGGGACGGTCAAATGACGAAACGAATGTGCGTGGGTTTTGGAGTGACAACTGACGTACGATGTCGTCGCGTGTAATTTTGTCGGCTGTTGCAGTAAGAGCTACGATCGGAGTTTTACGGAAATAGCTCTTAATTTGCGAAAGTTTGGTGTATTCAGGTCGGAAATCGTGTCCCCATTGGGAGATACAGTGTGCTTCGTCGATGGCAAAAAGCGATACACGCATGTGCTTGAAAATACCGTTTTCGAGTTCGCCCAAGAGTCGCTCAGGTGATATATATAGCAATTTGGCTGTCCCATTGAGACAGAGTTCGCGTGCTCTGCGGTTTTCACTTTCGTTTTGTGTACTGTTGAGTGTACATGCCACGATGCCATTTTCTCGCAATGTATCTACTTGATCTTTTATTAAAGACAACAATGGAGAGACGACTACAGCCGTACCCTCCATTGCTAATGCCGGAATCTGATAACAGATCGATTTCCCGCCGCCGGTAGGCATGAGGACGAATGTATCGTTGCCGTCAAGTATATTTTGTATGACCGCTTCTTGATTGGAGCGGAATGAGTTGTATCCGAAGTATTTTTTTAATAATCCTGTGATTTCAGACATCAGTATGGTATTAATGAAAGTGGATTTAATCGTTTTCAGTATAACGTTCGGGTTTGTCGATAAAACGTGATAACAACCAATAGGTAATCATGGCTGTAATAACGCTGTTTAGCGAGGATATGCCCGGAAGGTAGAAACTTGCCAATGCTCCGAATGCCCATGCCGCAATTGCACTCCAACGGATGGTAACGAATGGATGCTTATCCATGTGTGCGTAATGACGGCGATGTACAAAGAAGTAGTCTGCGATGAGTACGCCTCCGATTGATGGAATGAGTACATTCAGAAAGTTGAGCCATCCTACAAAGTTGTCGTATAGGAAGATTGCAGCGGCAGTACCCAATACTCCATTGATAAGTACAAAGAACTTTTTAGGAAGTTTGGTGATGTTGGCAAAGCCAAGCCCCGATCCGTAGATGGCGTTGTCGTTGGTGGTCCAGATGTTCAGACCTAGTACAACGATGGCCCATACAATCATACCTTGCTTGAGCATTACATCTGCAATGTCGCTAAGTTGATAGAAGGATGCACCTACAGCTCCGAAGAAAAACATCAGCGAGTTGCCGATAAAGAATGCTGTAACCGTAGTGGATACAGATATTTTTGGTGTTTTGGCAAAACGAGTGAAGTCTGGCGTAAGACTACCCCCACTGATAAATGATGCGATACAGATACCGATAGCAGAAGAAAGAGACATCTCTTGCGTAGGAACAACATTGAGCCATGCTTCGAGTCCGCCAAAATCGCCAAAGGCTTTTCCTACCGATACAAATCCTAAAATAGCGATAGCCGAAACAGCAATGGCACTAAGAATAGTGAGTGCTTTGATTCCAAACCATGCGGTTGCAGTCATTAGTAGTCCTGATCCCCAGACCAATACAGATAGTGGAACATCCGGAAATACTTTGTGTACCGGAATTGCAAACATGGCTACACCTACACCAAACCAACCAACTTGTGTAATACCCAAGATGAGAGAGGCCAGATAGGAACCTTTTTGACCAAAAGAATAATGGGCTAAAAGGTGGGTGGATAATCCTGTTTTGTCTGCAATGTAGGCCAATGATCCGGTATAGGCTCCTCGTAGAAGGTTTCCGATAAGTACCGATAAAATAAACATAGGGGAGGTAAGGGCTGTCCCTAATGTACCTCCGGCCCACATACTCGCCGAGAAAAATGAAAAGCCAAGCATAACCACGAGCATAGTCCAGAAGCCTCTGCGACTGTGTGATGCTACGTGTGTAAATTCGTATTCTTTACTGATTTTAGTTTCTGTGTTACTCATTTTTAAATGTATTGTGAGAAGAATTCGATTTGTGAGATCGATAGAGCCTTTAGATCTGTATCGGCGTAGCGTGTAGAGTCGATTTCGGGGAATCTTTCATTTACCAGTTGAGCGAATGTAATACCTTGCTCTGCCAACTCTAAGTTTTGCTGCCAATATTCGAGTACATCTTCTGCATATTCACTAATCAGAAATGCACGAGAACCGGCATCGTAGATCGTGCATCGCTCGATAGGATAGCATGGATTTTCGTACTGAGAAGTGATGAACTCGGGAGCCATTACCGCATCAAGGCGTACCAGATCAGTTCCCGTAAGTTTGATCGTAAGCGGTGTGTTGTGATCAGGCACAACAAAACGGCCTTCTATATATACTACGTGTATTCCTTCAAATGCAGGGTTTAATGATGTAAGACGCTTGGCTGTACGTGCTAGTATTGCTTCTGTTTTGATGCCACCAATGGTGAAGAAGATCATGTTCTTGATGGTGCAACCGGTTTGCTCTGCTTCGTGAATTAAGATGTCGAGGGCATGTTCGAGGCTGGTACCTGTAGCTACCACGTCTCCGAATACAATGCTTGATGTTGGCTTTAGATATAGTTTGTGATAATCGCCTTCGGTGATTTCCCACTCGTCTGGATTATCGGCACGTCGACGTCGTTGTGCACTGATGAAAGACGAACTATGTGCATTCCAACCGAAAGCTTGCGCTAAGGCGTCGCGTAACCCGAAGTTGAGTCCGCCGCGTAAGATATTGAATACGATTGTTTCTTTTTCTTGCAATGTTATTTTGTCTTCATTGCTCAGTGCTTTAAGGGTATTGCCACAAGCTTGTTGTAGTTTGCTTGTGTAGTCGATTCCAAGACATCGTGGATCGTTACAGATTTCACGTGTTTGTGGAGTAGTAGTGATGTAGGTGTATATCTTTTCACCCCATGCGTTTGGTAATTGATACAAATCGCACTGATCAATAGAAGCAATTTTGTCGATCATTTTGTTTATTTATTTCAAGTATTGTCGATGTTGTGAAGGGTAATTGCTTGAGATACAACGCGAGGACATAGGGAGGCATTTTCCGAATGTGTTGGTAGAATCTGCTTATTGCTTTTATCCATTCGGAATACAAAATTAGTGCTTTTACATCGAACCATGAAACAAAATATAATTAAAGGAGTACTCTAATATGTTGTTATTTCTTGCAAGAATATAGAG
>CAMTPD010000123.1 GCA_947074265.1 uncultured Porphyromonadaceae bacterium | reverse complement strand
CGCAACGAAAAAGTATATAAAATAATTATAGAATAGCATCATGAAGAAACAATTCGTAATGTCGAGCTTGATCGCCTCGATGTTTGGAGCCTCTGCGTTTGCGCAACAAGCAGATACTACAGGTTATGTTTTTACAACAGTAAAAGAGAATAAGATCACACCGGTAAAAAACCAAAACAGATCAAGTACATGCTGGTCGTTTTCTGGTCAAGCATTTATCGAATCGGAGCTAATCCGTATGGGTAAAGGTGAATTCGATCTTTCGGATATGTTTGTAGTTTCGCACTCATGGAGAGACAAAGCTGACAAATATGTACGTATGCATGGTGAGAACAACTTCGGTCCTGGTGGCTCGTTCTACGATGTTCTTTATGTGTGGAAACATTATGGTGCTGTTCCGGAAGAAGTAATGACTGGTCTTAACTATGGCGAATCAATGCACGTTCACAATGAAATGGATGGTTTGTTGAAAGCATATGTGGATCAAGTGATCAAACAAAAAACGTTGACTCCGGTTTGGAAAGAAGGATACAACAGTACTGTTGATGCTTATCTAGGTCAATTGCCTGCTAAGTTTACTTACAACGGAAAAGAATATACTCCGGAATCTTTCGCTAAATCAACAGGATTGAATGCCGACGATTATGTATCGATCACTTCATATACACATCATCCTTTCTATTCGCAGTTTGCGTTGGAAATTCCTGATAACTGGCGTTGGGCTTTGTCATACAATGTTCCACTAGACGAGATGATGGAAATTATGTACAATGCAGTTGACAAAGGTTATACCATTGCATGGGGTGCCGATGTGAGTGAAAAAGGATTTACTCGTGATGGTATCGGTGTAGTGCCTGATGTGAAAGTGGATGAACTTTCTGGTTCTGACCAAGCTCGTTGGTTAGGTCTTAGCCAAAAGGAGAAAGATGCTGAATTGCAAAAGAAGGTAGGTAAGCCAACTCCGGAGAAAGAGATTACACAAGCTCAACGTCAGAAAGAGTATGATAACTATCAAACTACAGACGACCACGGTATGCAGATCTATGGTATTGCAAAAGATCAAACCGGAAAACAATTCTTCATGGTTAAGAACTCTTGGGGTACAGACAATAAATACAAAGGTACATGGTATGTTTCAGACAACTATGTTCGTTATAAAACAATGAACTATATTGTTCACAAAAATGCACTTCCTTCTCATATTGCTAAGAAGTTAGGCATTAAGCAATAATCAGTTTTGAATAAATTATCGCAAAAAGGGCGTTCCAATATTACTTGGAACGCCCTTTTTTTATAGGATCATATGCTTACGCGTTCAAAACAAGCTTGAAGCGGCGCATAAATTCTTTTGCTTCGTCCATGCTCAAGCAAAGTGGTGGCAACAGACGAATGGTATGTGTACCGGCTACTCCGGTGAATACTTTCTCTTCGAATAGAAGTTTGCGACGTGCTTCTTTTATCGGCTCTTCCATTTCGATACCGATCATTAATCCGCGACCTCTTACTTCTTTGATTCCTTTGAGTTGTTTTAATTCTGAAATCAGGTAGTCTCCAACCTTTTGTACATTATCAAGTAGTTGCTCGTCTTTGATAATGTCTAATACTGCAATAGCTGCCGCACATGCAAGGTGGTTACCTCCGAATGTAGTTCCGAGCATCCCATGTACAGGTTTAAATTTCGGTGATATCAACACGCCACCGATTGGGAAACCGTTGCCCATTCCTTTAGCTACCGTGATGATGTCGGGTTTGATTCCTGCATATTGATGAGCGAAGAACTTTCCGCTACGTCCGTATCCCGATTGAATTTCATCAAGGATAAGAACAACGTCGTTCTGTGTACAAAGTTTGCTAAGTTGTTGCAAGAAGGTGTCTGTTGGCATTTGGATGCCACCTACACCTTGGATGCCTTCGATGATTACAGCTGTAACATCTCCTTTAGCAATCTCTTTCTTTACAACTTCGATATCATTGAGTGGAAGATAAACAACCGGAATATCTTCGTTGATCGGTGCTATGATTTTAGGATTGTCTGTTACACGAACAGCTGCCGAAGTGCGACCGTGGAATGCTTTTTCGAAAGCGATTACACGTTTCTTTCCGTTGTGAAACGATGCAAGCTTTAATGCATTCTCGTTGGCTTCGGCTCCGGAGTTGATCAGGAACAATGTATAATCATCGTAGCCTGAAAGTGCACCTAACTTCGTTGCTAGTTCGGCTTGCAAATTATTCACAACCGAGTTTGAATAAAATCCGAGTTTGTTTAGTTGATCGGTAACCATCGCTACATAGTGAGGGTGTGTGTGACCAACGCTGATCACGGCGTGTCCGCCGTAAAGATCAAGGTATTCGGTGCCGTGATTATCGTATGTTTTACATCCTTTTCCTTTTACGATCTCAATATCGAAAAGAGGATATACATCAAATAGTTTCATGTGTTTGCTGGATTAAAATGCGACCGGTTTCAAGTGAAGGCCAACAGTTTCTTCTAATCCGAATAGAAGATTCATGTTGTGTACGGCTTGACCTGAAGCTCCTTTCAACAAGTTGTCAATAACTGAAACAATAAGCAGTTTATTGCCGTGTTTCGAAAGGTGGATTAAGCATTTGTTGGTATTAACAACTTGCTTAAGATCCGGTGCTTTTTCGGTGATAAAAGTAAAAGAATGATCGTCGTAAAATGCTTGATAAATACGTTTCACTTCTTCTAGTTCAAGGTTGCAATCAAGATAGGCTGAACAGAAAATACCACGTGCAAAGTCGCCGCGCACAGGGATAAAGTTAATCGCGTGATCAAAGTTATCTTGGAGTTGTCTCATGGTTTGACCAATCTCATTCAAGTGCTGGTGATCGAAAGCTTTGTAGATCGAAATGTTATCGTTACGCCAGCTAAAGTGTGTTGTTGTGCTTGGCTTTACACCTGCTCCGGTAGATCCGGTGATAGCATTGATGTGTACCTCTGATTGAATAAGCTGCTCCTTGGCTAATGGTAAAAGTGCAAGCTGAATAGCAGTAGCGAAACAGCCCGGATTAGCAATGCGATTGCTGCGGATGATACGCTTGCGGTTAAGCTCTGGCAAACCGTAAACGAAATCGTGATCAGGAGCTTCCATACGGTAATCGGTAGAAAGGTCGATGATCTTTACATTGTCGGGTACGTTGTTGTTGTCGAGAAACTTTTTAGAGTCGCCATGTGCCGAGCAAAGGAAAAGGACATCTACTTCTTCAAACGGTAAAGCGTCTGTAAAGGTTAGTTCCGTTTCGCCATAAAGTCCGCCATGAACGTCGGTAATTTTGTTGCCGGCATTGCTGCTGCTATTAATAAAAACGATCTCAGCGTCGGGGTGATTTATAAGCAGACGAATAAGTTCGCCTGCTGTATATCCCGCCCCTCCGATAATTCCTACTTTTATCATGAGAGTTATTGTTGCTTTGTTTTGTTTTGTACAGAATGGAATATCTTGGTTTGATTTCCTAGAATCTTAGTGAAACCTTTTACATCGTCGGCAGTCCATGCTTTATTCACTTCGCCGTATTCGCCGAATTCAGATTTCATTAGGTCGTAAGGGCTTTCGATACCGATAAGTTGGTAGCTATATGGACGTAGCTTGATGCTAACAGTTCCGGTTACATTCTCTTGAGAAGAACTCAAGAATGCTTCGATATCGCGCATTACCGGTTCAAGGTATTGAGCTTCGTGTAGGAACATGCCATACCAGTTGCCCAACTGCTCTTTCCAGTATTGTTGCCATTTGGTTAGTGTATGCTTTTCAAGCATTTTGTGTGCATTGATGATCAATAGTGGACCTGCAGCTTCGAAGCCTACACGACCTTTGATACCGATGATGGTGTCACCGATATGCATATCACGACCAATTGCATATTTAGAGCCTAGCTCTTCAACTTTGTTGATTGCGTCTATTTTGTTATCGTATTTCACTCCGTTCACACCCGATAACTCACCTTTGTCGAAGTCAAGAGTAATCACTTCTTCGCCTTTTGCAGTAAGTTGTGATGGATAAGCTTCTTCTGGGAGTGTTTGCTCTGAGTGTAGTGTTTCTTTACCACCAACGCTTGTACCCCAAAGGCCTTTGTTGATTGAATATTCCATCTTTTTGAAGTCACAGTCGAAGCCATGCTCTTTCAAATAATTGATTTCATATTCGCGGGTAAGTACCATATCACGTGTCGGAGTAAGGATCTTGATCTCCGGTGCAAGTACATCGAATGTAAGGTCGAAACGCACTTGGTCGTTTCCTGCACCTGTACTTCCGTGTGCTACATAGTCGGCTCCGATTTCTTTAGCGTAGTTAATAATAGCCATCGCTTGGAATATACGCTCAGAGCTAACAGATATCGGATATGTACCATTACGAAGCACATTACCGAATACCATATATTTAATGCTTTTGTCGTAGTATTCTTGTGTAACGTCTAGTGCAACGTGTTTTACCGCACCTAGTTGATACGCTTTTTCTTCAATTACTTTTAGTTCTTCAGGAGAGAAACCACCAGTATTTGCTACTGCTGTATAAACTTCGTATCCTTTTTCTACTGCAAGATATTTGGCGCAAAACGAAGTGTCGAGTCCGCCACTGAAAGCTAAAACTACTTTTTCTTTCATGAGATATGGTATTTTAAGTCGTTTACTAATTTAAGTTGTCTACAAGTTGTTAATCTTGGTCTTCTACTTCAGCCATCATGGCTTGTTTTCTTTTTTCTCCGTGTGGATCGGCTGGGTCATAAAGCATCGCTGTGCAAATACAGTGCTTGCGGCCGGTGCGTTGTAAAACATCGTAGTTTACACAACTCTGACAACCTTTCCAGAATGCTTCATCGTCGGTAAGTTCGGAAAACGTAACCGGAACGTACCCAAGCTCAGTGTTGATTTTCATAACGGCGAGTCCGGATGTAAGACCAAAGATCTTAGCATCTGGAAACATTGTGCGGGAGAGGTTAAACGCTTTCTTTTTGATACGTTTGGCCAACCCGTGACCTCTGAAACTGTCAACAACAATAAGTCCGGAGTTTGCAACAAATTTTTTGTTTCCCCACGACTCAACGTAGCAAAAACCCGCAAATTCTCCGTCAGCCAGAGCTATGATAGCTTTTCCTTCTATCATTTTCTGTGCAACGTACTCGTTTGTACGTTTAGCAATACCAGTACCGCGTACTTTGGCAGCAGCCTCGATAGTGCTAAGAATGGTGTCAACGTATTGGATGTGGCCTTCGTTGGCTACCATGACTTCTATTTTAACCTCTTTTTTCATTTTCGTAATTAAAGACTAATCATCTTATTTAATATCAGGTATAATTTCAGCTAAAGCATTGATAACTTCTTCGCGACTGAATTCCTCGCGAGGTATCAATAAGATGGTGTCGTCGCCGGCAATAGTTCCTAATATTTCATAGGGTGCTTTGTTATCTATGTCGGAGGCAATCCCCATCGCATATCCGGGTCTGGTCTTTATAACAGCCAAGTTGCCCGAGAATTCAATATGTTTGAATCCTGAAATAGGATGTGAGCTATCTCTTTCTTCATCTATTGGGAGATTTAATCTTCCTGGCAAAACGTAACGATAGTTTCCACTTGAATCAGGAGTCTTTACAATCTTTAGTTGCTTCATATCGCGAGATAAAGTTGCCTGAGTGAGGTTGAATCCTCGAGCTGTAAGCAATTGCAACAATTCGTCTTGATTTCCTACTGCTTCCTTTGTTATGATCTCTTTTATAGCCAGAAGGCGCTCTTTTTTATTCTTCATATCTGCATATTTATTCCGTTATCTGATACAAATATA